>JAAOZY010000166.1 GCA_012274205.1 Betaproteobacteria bacterium | reverse complement strand
GAGCAGCATGTGATTGAGGCAGAAAGCGAGGTCGAAAGCCGGATCGCCGTACCAGGCGCACTCGGCATCGAGCAAGATCGGGCCGTGGTCCGCTACCAGAATGTTCTTCGGGCTCAGATCGCCATGCACCAGCGCGAGCTTGGTGCGCGCAGTCGTATCGACCAGCTGGCGCAGGCGTGCGGCGCAATCGGGGTGGCGCTCTGCGGTGGCGAGCAGATAGGGCTCCAGCCGGATCGGGTGGAAGATGCGGTCGTTGGCGAAGCGCTGTGCGATGTCCGCGCGCGCTGCGGTCCCGGCGTGGACGGCGGCGATCGCCTTGGCCACCGCAACGGCGGTTTCGCTCCGGATTTCGCCGTCGCGCAGCTGGTTCTTCCACACCGGGTGTGCCGCAGGATCGAGATATTCCATCGCAAAGGCACCCGCCTGTTCATCCTCGCCGAGGATGCGCGGCACGCAGCCCGGCGCCAACTGCTCGGCGACGCGCATCCATTCGACTTCGGCGTGGTTGCGCTCCACCGGGGCGCGCCAGTCGGCCGCGACCTTGAGCCTGGCCAGCGCGCGCTTGAAGCAAAAGGAGAGTGCGGGAGTGCGTCCGGGCAGGGTGATGTGCAGGATGTCCGAAGACACGCCGCCCGCCAGCGTTGCGGCAGTGAATTGCTCGCCCGGATGCAGCAGCGCCATGCGCTCCAGCGCGATGCTCAGGTCCTGCTGCGGGATTTGCGTCATCGGCTCGGAAGTTTAGCAGAGCATCCGACTGCCGGGCATACGGGCGCCGGCATGGCCGGGTAGTGCCAGCGCTGCCGGTACTCCGGCGACTTCGGATGCGCGGCAGCCAAATAGAAGAGGCCGCCCCGGTAGCACCGGGGCGGCCTCAGTTGCCTGACAGAGGAGGAGGTTCCTCCCGGGCAAATGCAAGAATTCAATAAGCGTTGCTGGCCGTGATGACGCCGTCCCGCACCCTGACCCGATCGCCCGAACGCCACACCGGCGGGGTGTCCTGGGTGATCAGCCGCGTCGTGCCGTCGTCGAAGCGGATGTCGATTTCGTAGCTCTTGGCCTTTGCCGTGTTCTTTTCGATCTCATGTCCGGCAATGGCGCCGCCGACCACGCCGAGCAAAGTCATGGCAGTCCTGCCGTTGCCGCGGCCGGCCTGGTTGCCGAGCACGCCGCCGGCGATGCCGCCGATGGCGGCGCCGGATCCGCTGGCTTGACCTTTTTTCTCGACTTCACGCACCGACTCGATCACGCCGCAGTCGCGGCAGATCGGCCGCGGCGGCACGGCGTTGGGCGGGGGCGGCGGCATCATGTTGGCCGGGGGATAGGCGGGCGGATTGTTTTGCGCGATCGGGACCGGTGTGTCGGCAGCGGCCACTTGCACCGGCTCCACCGTGGAACGCTTCGCGTGCACGACCGGCTTGACCTGCCTAGTCGCTGTCTTGTGTAGCGCGGCTTTGGTCTCGCTCGCTGCGGTCGCAGGAACGGAGTTAGCCGCCGGCTCGGTCGCCGCGACCAGCGTCGCCGGCGCCGGCGCTTCCATGGCCGCCTGCGCAGGTGCGCTCTGGCTGTGGCTGGTCGGAATCAGGCCGGTGATGGCGCCGAGGCCAGCCAGGCTGAACAGGGTGACCGACACCGCCGCGATCACGATCAAGGGGTGCATGCCGCTTTTCCTGCTTGTTTCCATGGCTGTCTCCGTAGTTGGGATGCGCAATCGACGCAGCGTATCCATGCAGCGCATTTTGACAACGGCGTGCCGCGGAAGTTGTGAGCAAATGTGACTAATTGTTACCGGCGCGGCCGCCGGCCACGCCGGCTATTCAGGCCGCATATGCGGGAACAGGATCACGTCGCGGATGCTCGCGCTGTTGGTGAACAGCATCACCAGCCGGTCTATGCCTATGCCTTCGCCCGCGGTGGGCGGCAGGCCGTATTCGAGCGCGCGGATGTAATCGGCGTCGTAGTACATGGCCTCTTCGTCGCCCGCTTCCTTCTGCTTCGCCTGTTCGGCAAAGCGCGCCGCCTGATCCTCAGGGTCGTTGAGCTCGGAAAAGCCATTGGCCATTTCGCGCCCGGTGATATAGAGCTCGAAACGGTCGGTGATTGCGGGGTTGGCGTCGTTGCGGCGCGCCAGCGGCGACACTTCCGCCGGATAGTCGACGATGAAGGTCGGCTGGATTAGCAGGGTCTCGACAATTTCTTCGAACAGCATCAGCTGCAGCGAGCCGAGCCCGTGCGCGCGCGCCACGTCCACACCGAGTTTTTTCAGCGCGTGGGTAAGGTACTCGCGGTCGGCGAGCTCGGCTGCGCTGATCTGCGGGTGGTACTTGCAGATGGCCTGCACCACGGTCAGGCGCTCGAACGGCTGGCCCAGGTCGACGGTGTGCGCGCCGTAGGGCAAGGTGGTCGTGCCCAGCACCTCCATCGCCACCGAGCGCAACAACTCTTCCGTGTAGTCCATGAGGTAGCGGTAGTCCCGATACGCCTCGTAGAACTCGATCATGGTGAACTCGGGGTTGTGCCGGGTGGAAATGCCCTCGTTCCTGAAATTGCGGTTGATCTCGAACACCTTCTCGTAACCGCCGACGACCAGGCGCTTGAGGTAGAGCTCGGGCGCGATGCGCAGGAACAGCTGCATGTCGAGCGCGTTGTGGTGCGTGGCGAAGGGCTTGGCCGCGGCGCCGCCCGGTATCGGATGCATCATCGGTGTTTCGACTTCAAGGTAGCCCTTGCCCACCATGAAGGCGCGGATCGCCTGAATCAGCTTGCTGCGCAGGCTGAACACCTTGCGCACTTCCGGATTGGTGATCAGGTCGACGTAGCGCTGGCGATAGCGCTGTTCCTGGTCGGTGAGCCCATGGAATTTCTCCGGCAACGGCCGCAGCGACTTGGTCAGCAGGCGCAGGCGCGCGACCTGTACCGACAGCTCGCCGGTGCGGGTCTTGAACAGGGGGCCTTCGGCGGCGAGGATGTCGCCCAGGTCCCAGTGCTTGAACGCATCGTGCACTTCGGCGCCAGTGCGGTCGTTGCTGACGTAGAGCTGGATGCGCCCGCTCATGTCCTGAATGCTGGCGAAGCTCGCCTTGCCCATGACGCGCTTGAACAGCATGCGCCCGGCGATCGCCACGTGCACCGGCGCGGCTTCCAGCTCTTCGTTGGTCTTTTCCCCGTAGGTTGAATGCAGATCGGCGGCCAGATCCTTGCGCCCGAAGTCGTTCGGAAACGGATTGCCCTGCTTGCGCAGCTCCGCCAGCTTGGCGCGGCGCTCGGCGATGATCTGGTTTTCGTCCAGGACGGCTTGCTGCTTTTCGTCAGCCATGGTGTTTCTCGAATGGTTGGTGTTGTTCCGCGCCCGCGTCGGCGCGCTTTCTATACGCCTTTCTTCAAACTCGCCTCGATGAACAGGTCGAGGTCGCCGTCCAGCACCGACTGGGTATTGCCGGTCTCGACGCCGGTGCGCAGGTCCTTGATGCGCGACTGGTCGAGCACGTAGGAGCGGATCTGGTGGCCCCAGCCGATGTCGGTCTTGGAGTCCTCCAGTTTCTGCTGCTCGTCGCGGCGCTTGCGCAATTCCTGCTCGTACAGGCGCGACTTCAGCATCGCCATCGCCTCGGCGCGGTTGCGGTGCTGTGAGCGGTCGTTCTGGCACTGCACCACGATATTGGTCGGCAGGTGGGTGATGCGCACCGCCGAATCGGTCTTGTTGATGTGCTGGCCGCCGGCGCCGGAGGCGCGGTAGGTGTCGATGCGCAGGTCGGCCGGATTGATCTCGACCTCGATGGTATCGTCGACTTCGGGGTAGGCGAACACGCTCGCGAACGAGGTGTGGCGCCGGTTGCCCGAATCGAACGGGGATTTGCGCACCAGGCGGTGGACGCCGGTCTCGGTGCGCAGGCGCCCGTAGGCGTACTCGCCGCTGACCTTGATGGTCGCGCTCTTGATCCCCGCGACCTCGCCTTCGGACTCTTCCAGCAGCTCGACGCCGAAACCGCTGCGCTCGCAGTACTTGAGGTACATGCGCTCCAGCATCGACGCCCAGTCCTGCGCTTCGGTGCCGCCCGAGCCCGACTGGATGTCGAGAAAGCAGTTGTTCGCATCGAGCGCGCCGGAAAACATGCGGCGGAACTCCATCGCCGCAACCAGCTTCTCCGCCGCATCCAGGTCTTTGGCCACGCTCATGAGCGTGGCGTCGTCGGTCTCGGCGCGCGCCATCTCGAACAGCTCGCCCGCGTCGCGCAGCTGGCTGTCGAGCAGCACCAGGTTGCCGACTACGCCATCCAGGGTTTTCTTCTCGCGGCCGAGGTCCTGCGCGCGCTTGGCGTCGTTCCAGACGTCCGGTTCTTCGAGCTGTCTTCCGACTTCGATCAGGCGTGCCTGTTTGGTATCGAAGTCAAAGATACCTCCGCATTTCCCTGGCGCGCTCGCCCAGGTCGGCGAGGTGGCTGGCGAGGGCGTTGAGTTTTTCGGCTTCCATGCTTGGCTTTTTGGTTGGAAATGCGCAATTATACTCCGCACGGGGTCGTTCCCCGGAAACGCGGAGGGCGCAATTGACCATGGATACCAGACCAGGACTGTCGCGTCGCCACATGCTCAAGCTGCTCGCAGGCGTGCCTGCCATGGCGGTGATGCCGCCCGCGCGCGCGGCCGATGCGCCGCTCAGGCGTGCCATCCCGAAAAGCGGGGAGCTGCTGCATGCCGTGGGCCTGGGGACCGCGCGCACCTTCGACATCGGCAGCGACGCCGCTGCGCGCGCGGCGGCGCGCGAGGTGCTGGCGCGCTTCGTCAAGGCGGGCGGGCAGGTGGTGGACAGCTCGCCCATGTACGGCGGCGCCGAGTCCGTGGTGGGAGATCTTGCCGCCGATCTGGGCGTGGGGAAATCGCTGTTCCTCGCCACCAAGGTCTGGACCAGCGGGCGCGAGGCCGGCGTGCGCCAGATGGAAGAATCCATGCGGCGCATGAGAACAACGCGCATGGACCTGATGCAGGTGCACAACCTCGTCGATGTGCACGCCCAGCTCAAGACCCTGCGCGAATGGAAGGCGCAGGGCAAGATCCGCTATCTCGGCATCACCCACTACCACGAGGGCGCCTATGCCGAGCTCGAGCGCCTGATCAAGTCGGAGCAGCTGGACTTCGCGCAGTTCAACTACAACATCGTCAGCACCGCGGCCGAGGCGCGCCTGCTGCCGCTGTGCGCCGAATACAGGACCGCCGTGCTGGTGAACAAACCGTTCGAGGAAGGCGAACTATTCCGCATGGTGAAGGGCAAGGAACTGCCCAAATGGGCGATGGAATTCGACTGCGACAGCTGGGCGCGCTTCTTCCTGAAATTCATCCTGTCGCATCCGGCGGTGACCTGCGCCATTCCGGCCACGCGCAATCCGGATTACCTGGTCGACAACATGGGCGCGGCCCTCGGCCGCCTGCCCGACGCGGCCATGCGCCGGCGCATGGCGCAGCACATGCGCAGCCTCTGAGCCCGCGCTTAGACGCGCCTGGACGAAAACTCATCCGCGATCTTGTCTTCGTAATAGCTGCTGGGCGAGGGCGCGTTCATGAACTGGCGGTGCACTTCCTGCGATACGCCGCTGTAGGCGAGCACGCTGCCGTCGCGCAGCTGCACCTCCAGCACGCGGGATTTGGGGTCGTAGCCGACCGCGCGGACTTTGTCGGATTTGACGGGTTTGCGTTCCATGATTTGCTCCCTACGCCGGAACAATCGCGAGCATGGCGCCGGCGCCGGCCGCGGCGGCGAGCATGGTCGGCGCGCAGCGGCGCGCGAGCGCGGCGCCGCCGACGAACAATACCAGGCCGAGCTTGAACACGATGTTCGAGGCCAGCGCCAGCACGATCGCTCCGGTCGCTTCAACGGATGCGATCGCGCCCAGATCGTAGAGCCGCAGCGTCGACAGCGTGATCGCATCGACGTCGGTGAGGCCGGACACCAGCGCCACCGCGTAGAGCCCGCCGCTGCCGGCGACGTCCGACAGCCAGGCCGAGCACAGCAGCACCACGCCGAACAGCAGGCCGAAGCCGAGCGCGGTGCGGATTTCGGTCGGGTTGCGGATTTCGGGCACGCTCAGCGCAGGCTGCTCGCGCAGTTTGCGCCACCAGTAGAACGCGCCCACGGCGCTGCACACGAGCGCTGCGCCCAGCGCCGGCAGCAGCCGCGGCAGGATGGCGGGCGAAACCACGGCTGCCAGCACCGCCAGGCGCACCGGCACCACCAGATTGGCCGCGACGATCACCACCACCGACAGCTGCAGCATGCCGTGGCTGCGCGCATGGCGCGCGTAGACCATGCTGGTGGCCGTGCTCGACACCAGGCCGCCGAACAGGCCCAGCAGCAGCACGCCGTGGTGGCCGCCGGTGATGCGCAGCGCGACGTAGCCGGCCAGGCTGATGCCGGAAATGAGCACCACCATGAGCCAGATCTGGTGCGGATTGAGCGCGCTATAGGGGCCGTAGTCCTGATCCGGCAGCACCGGCAGGATGACGAAGCTGAGCGCGGCGAACTGCAGGATGGACAGCAGGTCCTGGCGCGTGAGGCTCTGCGACAGGCCGTGCAGCTCTGGCTTGAAATACAGCAGCATGGTGGTGATCACGCCCAGCATCACCGCCAGCGTCGGATAGCCGAGCCAGATCAGCGCTCCGAGGCCGTAGCATACGCACACCGCCGCCACCGACGTGGTTCCCGGATCGGCCGCTTCGCCGCTTTCGCGCGCGTAGGCCGCGATCATCATCAGGCCGACCAGGATGAGGCCCGCCGCGAGTATCCAGGGCGAATCGGTCTTGTTCGCGATCAGGGCGGCGAGCGTGCCGAGCAGCGACACCAGCGCAAAGGTGCGCAGGCCCGCCTTGCTCGCGGGATTGCGCTCGCGCTCCAGGCCGATAAGCAGGCCGAGGGCGAGGCTGGTGAGGAAGGCTGGCAGCGGCGCGAGGCCGCCGCTTTCGAGGAAGCCGAGGTTCATGCTGCGTTTTCCCACTCCTCGACGATAAGCTGCACGCTCTGCACGCCATTGTACTCATTCAGCGCCAGGCGATAGGCGGCGCGGATGGCGCTGCCCGCAGCGGCGGGCGCATTGAAGCGTATCGCATCGTAGGACTTGCCGTCCTTCTGCAGGCGCAGCTTGAGGTGCTTTGCGCCGACCACGCGCTGATTGAGCACGGCGAAGCGGTCGCAGAACAGCGGCTGCGGAAAACCCTGGCCCCAGACTTCGCGCTCGAGCAGGCGGATGGTATCGAGGTTCATGTAAGCCGATTCCAGCGGGCCGTCGGTGTCGATGCTGCGCGCCAGGTCGGACGCATCGAGCAGGCCGCGCACCGTGCTCTCGAACAGCTCGCCGAACTGCGCCAGGCCCGCGTCGCGTATGGTGAGCCCGGCGGCCGCCGCGTGGCCGCCGAAGCGCAGGATCAGCCCCGGGGCGCGCTTGGCCACCAGGTCGAGCGCATCGCGCAGATGTAGGCCCGGAATCGAACGCCCCGAGCCCTTCAGTTCGCCTGCGCCCCCCGCCGCAAACACGATCACCGGCCGGTGCAGCCGGTCCTTGATGCGCGCGGCGAGTATGCCCACCACGCCCTGGTGCCAGGACGGATCGAACAGCGTGCGCGTATAGGCCGCGTCTGCCTGCGCATCCGCCGCCGCCGCTTCCAGTCCCTCCAGCATCGCCAGCGCCTGTTCCTGCATGCCGCCTTCGATATCGCGTCGCTCGCGGTTGAGCCGGTCCAGGTCCTGCGCGATGTTGAGCGCGCGCGCCGCATCGTCGGTGATCAGGCATTCGATGCCCAGCGCCATGTCGGCCAGGCGCCCGGCGGCGTTGAGCCGCGGCCCGGCGGCGAAACCCAGGTCGAAGCAGGAGGCGCGCTGCGCCTCGCGCCCGGCCACGCGCAGCAGCGCCGCGATGCCGGGCTGCAGCTTGCCCGCGCGGATGCGCTTCAGGCCCTGCGCCACAAGGATGCGGTTGTTGTGGTCCAGGCGCACCACGTCCGCGACCGTGCCCAGCGCCACCAAGTCGAGCAGCGCCGCCAGATTGAATTCCTGCCTGTCCTTGAACCAGCCGCGCCGGCGCAGCTCCGCGCGCAGCGCGAGCATGACGTAGAACATCACGCCGACCCCGGCGATGGCCTTGCTCGGGAAGTCGCAGCCGGGCTGGTTGGGATTGACGATGCAGCTCGCCTGCGGCAGCGCGTCGCCGGGCAGGTGGTGGTCGGTGATCAGCGTGGCGATGCCCAATTCATTGGCGCGCGCCACGCCTTCGTTGCTGGCGATGCCGTTGTCCACGGTGATCAGGATGTCGGGCCGGCGCGGCGCGCGCGCCGCGAGCTCGACGATTTCCGGCGTGAGTCCGTAGCCGTATTCGAAGCGGTTGGGCACGAGATAGCCCACGTCCGCGCCGAAGGCGGACAGGGCGCGCACGCCGACGGCGCAGGCGGTGGCGCCGTCGCAGTCATAGTCGGCGACGATCAGCAGGCGCTGCTTCGTTTCGATCGCATCGGCCAGCAGCGCCGCGGCGCGGTCCGCGTGCAGCAGGCGCTCGGGCGCAATCAGGCCGGCGAATTCGCCCTCCACCTCGGACTTGTCGAGCACGCCGCGTGCGGCATAGAGCTGCGCCAGCACCGGATGCAGTCCCTGCTGCGCCAGCATGTCGCGCGCGCGTTGCGGGATCGGGCGGGTGCGGATGCGGGTCGTGTTCATGCGTAGTGCGCCAGCGGCTTCGCCCGCCGCCAGAAGCGGCGCAGATCGCCGTGCGCGACTTCGGAAGAAAGCGTGCCCGCGGGGCCGAGCGCGTGCAGGCTCAGCATGCCGATGCGCTCCTGCTTCAGCGCCTGCAGCAGCGGGGCGAACCAGTCGCGCTCGAGCTGCTGCAAACCCTCGCGCCAGCCCTGCGCGTCGCCGTACCGGGCCGCCGCGCGCAGCTGATCCAGCAGCACCAGGTGAACGCCGCTGTCGGCGCCCGCATCCAGCAGCGCAGACGCATCATCGGGCAGCGGGCGCGACGCGACGCGCGCGGCCTGCGCCAGGCCGGCGGCGTAGGGGTCGCGCGACCAGACCGCGTTGAATGCGGCCGGCAGGCCGCGGGGCAGACTGCCGCCGCCCCAGAGCCAGACGCTGTTGATCGCCGGCGCGCCCGTGCTTTCCCTCAGCTCGTTGACTGCGTGGCCGTGCAGCAGCATCTGGATCTCGTTCAGGCGCGCGTGCCAGAGCGGGGCATCGGCGCCGCGCGGCAGCAGGGCATCGATGTTCCGGCCCGCGGCCTGCGCCAGCGGCGTCGTCTGCAGCGCCGGCGCTTGCACCAGGCGCAGATACCAGCGCTCCGGCCGCAGCGGATAGAACACCAGACCGTCGCCGGCAAAATGCGCGTTGAGGCTGTCGGCGATACTCCCGGCTTCCTGCTGCGATATCGCAAACACGCCGCTGTCGGCGAGCATCAGGCGCCCGCCCTCCAGCCGCAGGTGCACCGGATCGGCACGCAGCCATTGGTGCGCGCCGGGCTCGCCGCCGTCCGCGAGCAGACTGCAGGCTGCAATCGGCCAGCCTGCGTCCTGCTCCAGGCCGAAGCGCTGGCCCAGCCAGTCTTCGGCCGAGGCCGGGGTTTCGGCGGCGGTCTCGATTCTTTGCCGCCCTTCGGCTCGCAGCCGACCTTTGGCCAACAGCCGCTCCAGCGCCGCCAGCTCGAGTCCGCCATAGACGTCGGCAGCGCTGTGCTCGGGCCAGAACAGGTCGGGAAGCAGCAGTTGGATATGCATGCCAAAGTTTATCATTGGCGCCAGCCGATCAGCCGATCAGCCGGTCGCGAGTGTGTCAAAATAGCCCGCGCGCATGCCGACGGCGGCACGCGCAACCATTGCCGACCATGAGCTCACTTCCCTACGAACTGTTTATCGGGCTGCGCTACACCCGCGCCAAGCGGCGCAATCATTTCATTTCCTTCATTTCGCTCACCTCGATGCTGGGCATCGCGCTCGGGGTGGCGGCGCTGATCACGGTACTGTCGGTGATGAACGGCTTCCAGAACGAGCTGCGCACGCGCATCCTCGGCGTGGCCTCGCATGTGCAGATCAGCGGTCCGGGCGACCTGCTCTCCGACTGGCAGGCGGTGGCGCGCGTCGCCGCCACCGACCCGCGCGTGGCCGCCGCGGCGCCCTATGTCAACGTGCAGGGCATGCTCACCTACGACGGCGCGGTGCGCGGGGCCATGATCCGCGGCGTCCTGCCGCAGCGCGAGGAGCAGGTCGCCTCGATCGGCAGCCACATGAAGGCCGGCTCACTGGATGCGCTCAGGCCGGGCGAATTCGGCATCGTGCTCGGCAGCGAGCTCGCGCGCGCGCTCGCGGTGATGGTCGGCGACAAAGTGACGCTGATCGCGCCGCAGGGCCAGGTGACGCCGGCCGGCATCATCCCGCGGCTGAAGCAATTCCGCGTGGTCGGGATTTTCGAGATCGGCATGTTCGAATACGATTCCGGCCTCGCGCTGATCGATCTGCAGGATGCGCAGAAGCTGTACCGCATGGACGACATGGTCTCGGGCGTGCGCCTCAAGCTGTACGACCTGTTCAAGTCGCGCGAAGTGGCGTTCGCCCTGCTGCCCAAACTCGGCGCCGACGCCTACATCACCGACTGGACGCGCAGCCACGCCAATTTCTTCCGCGCGGTGCAGATGGAGAAGAACGTGATGTTCATCATCCTGCTGCTGATCGTCGCGGTGGCCGCGTTCAACATCGTGTCCACGCTGGTGATGGCGGTCACCGACAAGCAGCCCGACATCGCCATCCTGCGCACCCTGGGCGCGGCGCCCTCCGGCATCATGGCGGTGTTCATCGTGCAGGGCGCGCTGATCGGCGTCATCGGCACGCTGATCGGCGTGGGCGGCGGTGTGCTGCTCGCGCTCAACATCGACGTGGTGGTGCCGTTCATCGAAAACCTGTTCGGCGTCCACTTTCTGGCGAAGGACGTGTATTACATCAGCGAGCTGCCCTCGGAGCTGCTGTGGGGCGACGTCGTCACCATCGCCGCGGTGTCCTTCGTGCTGAGCCTGCTCGCCACGCTCTACCCGAGCTGGCGCGCCTCGCGCGTGAACCCGGCCGAGGCCCTGCGCTATGAGTGACATCGTCCTCGGCTGCCGCGGGCTGGCCAAGACCTTCCGGCAGGGCGCGAATGACATCAATGTCCTGGTGGCGGTGGACCTGGAAGTGCGCGCGGCGGAGCTGGTCGCGATCGTCGGCGCATCCGGCTCGGGCAAGAGCACCCTGCTGCATCTGCTTGGCGGCCTGGACAGCGCCACTGCGGGCGAGGTGAGCATCCTCGGCCGGCCGATGCACAGCCTGTCCGACGCGGCGCGCGGGCGCCTGCGCAACGAGTCGCTCGGCTTCGTCTATCAGTTCCACCACCTGCTGATGGAATTCACCGCGCTGGAGAACGTGGCCATGCCACTGCTGATCCGGCGCATGCCTGCAGCCGAGGCGCGCAGCCGCGCCGCAGCCGTGCTCGAGGAGGTAGGGCTGGCCCATCGCCTGACGCATACCCCGGCCGAACTCTCCGGCGGCGAGCGCCAGCGCGCGGCGCTGGCGCGCGCGCTGGTGACCCGGCCTGCCTGCGTGCTCGCCGACGAGCCCACCGGGAATCTGGACCGCCACACCGCGGCGCAGGTGTTCGAAATGATGCTCGGACTCAACCGCAGCCGCGGCACCAGCTTCGTCATCGTCACCCACGATCCGGCCATCGCCGCGCGCGCGCAGCGCATCCTGCGGCTGCAGGACGGGGTGCTGGTTCCCGACTGAACACCTCAGACCGCATTTCCCCTGACTTTTTCGACCCAGCTTCGCACCAGGTCGAGCGTGACCCCGCCAGTGCGCGCTAGGTGATACGCGCGATGCCGGGACGATTATTGTCCGGATCGAACTGTGCGACGTGTTTAACAAACACTTTGGCAGCAATGCACCACATGCCTCGATTGTGGTCTTGCCCCCTCAATGCGTGCCGGCACATCAGCGGATGCACGGCATCGTAATCCCTTCGTGGCCGAACAATTCATCTCGGGACATGGTGCTGCGCACGGTGCCAGCAGTTGCATCGAACAGCACATAAACGCGCTGGATATTGATGTTATAGGTGCAGGCGCGCCAGTCCCAAACCAATTCATTGCGCGCTTTGAAATAGGCGGTGCGGCTGTAGTCCGGTGGACCAAATACGCGCAGCACCTGTTCCTTCGTCATGCCCGGGCGGATTCGAGCAAGCCCGGCTTCATCCAGCACGTTTTGCTTGCTTTGCAAGCGTCCGTCCGGACCAAGCATCACCATGAAAGTGTGAATCCCGGCCGGGCCGCGCGGATACGCCAGCTGAATTGAACCGTCGGGGTCTTGCCAGCGCATCGCTGGCTGTCCCATAAGCCGTATCACATCTTCGAGCCGCGCTTCACCGGGTCGAAGATCGGCTCCGCTGTAAGACGCACAAGCGACCAATACCAGGCTCGCCAGAACCACGGTCAAGCGCATCACGTTCTCCCATATTGGGCTTGGATCCATTATGACGGACGGGTCATTACTTGTCAGGATAGGTGAGCGAGGCGTCCTCGCTTCTGCCGCCCAGCTTGGGAATTGCGTCCGAGACAATCCAATACGGTCAAAACCATACCGTGACTTTTGGATGATTGACTCTTTGCCGGTCGACGTGCATTTTGAACGCGCTATGCGATCAACAAGGAGCTACCGTCGATCCTATGCGCCTTTCAACTGTTTTCGATATCACCTGCCAGCGAATCGCCCGACATGGATTCTCCAAGTCCCGCGGTTTGATCTTCCTGTTCGGGCATATGCGCTCGTACAGTTCGTTGCTGAGCCATCAGATCGGCTCGAACCCGGAAGTCGCGGGCTATTTCGAGGCGCACCAGAAATACCGGACCTGGCTCGATCTGATCGAGCTTGCGCACAAGATCGATCAAGCCGGCGGCCACGCTCCGCCGGGGCGCTTCCTGTTCGACAAGATCCTGCACCCGCTCGAACTAAGGGACGCAGTATTGCGGCGCAAGGACCTGAAGGCGATGGTGATCGTGCGGGAACCGCAGGCAACGATACGCAGCATCGTCAGAATCGGCTCGGGCGGGCACTGCAGCATAGACGAGGCGGCCGATTACTATGAATTGCGCCTCAGGCAGCTGCGCGAGATCTTGGATCGCCGGCGCGGCCAAGCGCTTTACCTGGAGCCGGAGGCGCTGTTGGAAGATAGCGCCGCGACCCTGGCTGCAATTACGCAATACCTCGGGCTTTCGATTCCGCTGACCGAAACCTATGAGTGTTTTCCCATGACCGGGATGGCCAAGTTCGGCGATCCGTCAGAATGGATCGGCCACGGAACCATCGTACGCAGCCGTGGAAAAGACGAGTCAGAGGCCATTGAAGGCGCGCGGATTGCCGCGACGATCGCAGCCTACGAGGAATTTCGCGGCTATGCCCAAGCTGTTGCCGAGCGCGCGATCGTTCATGGAGCGCCGTCTTCGCAACCGAGCCGGGCAATGGCGTGCCAGCATGGGCGCCGCACAGCCAGGGGCTAAGCAGTCTTTTCGCGCCAGCTACCGTGGACGGCCTGGCTGTCCGACGGGACTGTTCGCGTGTGACGCACGCGGACGGGAGGATCCGGCCACAAGCGGTCCTGCCTCAGACCCGCGGCGCAGCATTTCTCAATAGCGCGCGTCCGTTGGCTTCTTGTCCCTGGGCCAATCCTTCACCTTGTCGGGATAGTCCGGGCGTGGCTGATGCGAGAAATACGCCGCCACATCCACCGCGTCCTGATCCGGAAGTCCCCCCTGTCCCAGCGGGAACTTCTCGTGGAACCCGATCGGCATATTGCCTTTGACGAAGGCCGCCGCAGTATAAGTGCGCGCCATGCCGGCGCCGAGGTTGAATGAATCGTTGCCCCATAGGGCCGGGTATATGACGCGGCCATCAGTCCGCTTCAATCCTTCGCCGTCCTTGCCATGGCACACCGCGCACTGCTTCGAGTACACCTGCTTGCCGTTCCCGTCATTGGCGGCGATAGTCGTATCCATCTTGCCGACACCGCGTCCGGCGACCTTGTCCTGCAGCCTGGTTT
>JAAOZY010000165.1 GCA_012274205.1 Betaproteobacteria bacterium | reverse complement strand
TCCTGCTCCTGCTCCATCCAGTCCATCGTCGCGGCGCCGTCGTGCACCTCGCCGATCTTGTGGTTCACGCCGGTGTAGAACAGGATGCGCTCAGTGGTCGTGGTCTTGCCTGCGTCAATGTGCGCACTGATGCCGATGTTGCGATATCGTTCGATTGGGGTTTTGCGTGCCACGTTAAGAACCTTGAAAGCCGTTGACTGCCGGGACTTGGGGCCGCCAGATACTGGTCTGGCTCCGCCGTCGGTTCCGGCAATGAGTTAAGTCGCTGTTTCCGTATATGTGCCTTTGACTGCCAGGCGCCTAGAAGCGATAGTGCGCGAACGCCTTGTTCGCTTCCGCCATGCGGTGCACCTCGTCGCGTTTCTTCATCGCGCTGCCACGGCCTTCAGCCGCTTCCAGCAACTCGTTCGCCAGGCGCAGGTCCATCGATTTTTCGCTGCGCTTTTGCGCCGCCTCGCGCAGCCAGCGCATTGCCAGCGCCACACGGCGCACCGGACGCACTTCCACCGGCACCTGGTAGTTCGCGCCGCCGACGCGCCGGCTCTTCACTTCGACCATGGGCTTGACGTTCGAGACCGCCATGCCGAACACCTCGATCGGGTCCTTGCCGGACTTCGTCTTGATCGCGGTAAACGCGCGGTAGATGATGCTTTCAGCAACCGATTTCTTGCCGCGCGTCATCAGCACGTTGATGAACTTGGCGACGTCCTGGTTCCCGAATTTCGGATCCGGGAGAATGTCGCGCTTGGGTACTTCTCTGCGTCGTGGCATGTTCGTCCTCTGCTGGTCGGTCCGCGCCTCGCGCGGGCCTCAGATAAATCCGCCGGGCGGCTTTGGGTTCCGGCCGCTAGGCCGCCTTGGGTTTCTTGGCGCCGTACTTGGAACGGCTCTGCTTGCGATCCTTCACACCCTGCGTATCCAGGCTGCCGCGCACCATGTGGTAGCGCACGCCGGGCAGGTCCTTTACCCGGCCGCCGCGAATCAGCACCACCGAGTGCTCCTGCAGGTTATGGCCCTCGCCACCGATGTAGCTGATGACTTCGAAACCGTTGGTGAGGCGCACCTTGGCCACCTTGCGCAAAGCCGAATTCGGCTTTTTCGGTGTGGTGGTGTACACGCGCGTGCATACGCCGCGCTTTTGCGGCGAATTTCCGAGCGCAGGAACCTTGCTTTTGGTCTTGGTACGCACGCGCGGCGTGTGCACTAACTGATTAATTGTGGGCATTATTTGCAGTTCCGAAATGAAATCGGGACGACCGTTTTACGTCTGGCCGCCCCGGGTATCGCAAAGAGGCAGGATTATACAAAGGAAAACAAGGGCGAGTCAACCATTGCGCAGCCCTGCCGCACCGGACGGCTAGGGCAAAGGCGCTGTTTCGGCTAAAGCGGCCAGTTTGAGCCTTTGGATCTTGCCCGAGGGCCCCTTGGGGAGTTCGTCAAGGAAGTGAAGGAACTTGGGCGTCTTGTAGCTGCCCAGCTCGCTGCGGCAGAATTCGAGCAACGCGTCCGGACTGCACTGCCGGTCTTGCCTCAGCACCACGCAGGCGAGAATTTCCTGGCCGTAATACGCGTCGGGAACGCCTACCGCGGCCGCCTCGAGCACAGCCGGATGCTTCAGCAGCGCCTCGTCGATTTCACGCGGGGCGATGTTCTCGCCGCCCTTGATGATCAGCTCCTTGAGCCGCCCGGTGATGAAGTAGTAGCCGTCGGCGTCACGATAGCCGAGATCGCCGGTGCGCAGCCATCCGGCGCGATTTATCGCCTGCGCGGTGAGTTCCGGCGCCTTGTAGTATTCGCGCATCACGTTCGGGCCGCGCAGCAGGATCTCGCCCGCGCGTCCAGCAGGCAATTCGTTGCCCTCGGGGTCGACCACCCTCGCCTCGACACCGCAGGGCAGGCCCGGGGACCCATATTTCCGCCGGGCCGGATCCTGAGGATTGGCGAAGACCGTCGACGCGCATTCGGTCATGCCCATCGCCTCTATCACCGGAATGCCGAACGTGCGCTCGAATGCCTGGTGGTGCTCCGGTGGCAGGGGCGCCGAAGCCGAGCGGCCGAAGCGCACCGATGGATAGCGCCCGCCCGGGCCGGACGCCGCACCGTTGAGCAGATAAGCGATGATCGTCGGCACCATGTTGATCCAGGTGACCTGATAGCGCTCGACCAGATCCCACCACTCATGCACGCTGAAGCGGTGCGGCAGGACCATGGAACCGCCGGAGATCAGCGTACTGATGGTGACGATGCACTGGCCGTTGATGTGGTACAGCGGCAGCGCGGAAAGCACGCGGTCGGCCGGCGCCAGCCCGTGCCACTCCGATACACTGCCGGCGCCGGCGAGCAGGTTGGCGTGGGTGAGCAGCGCGCCTTTGGGCGTGCCGGTGGTTCCTGAGGTATACATGAGCAGCGCCGGATCGGCCGCCGCAAGCGGCAGCGGGCTGTATGCGGGCAGGCGCGCCGGCAGAAACAGTTCAGGCGCATCCGGATCGATGACAATCACTTCGATCGCGCGCGCGCGCGGCAGCGCCTCGGCCACGCGCGCCTCGTACTCGCGCGCCGTAAACAGCACCTTGCAATCGCTGTGCTCCAGCACATAGGCAAGTTGCGAGCGCTGCGCAAGCAGGTTGAACGGCGCGCAGACGTAGCCGCCTATCATGCTGCCGAGGAACAGGGCTGCCGTTTGATATGCGTTGTGCAGGAACAGCCCGACCTTGTCGCCCTTGACCAAACCCAGCGCGGCGAGAAAACGCGCCAGCAGCCGCGCTTGCCGTTCGAGCTCGGCATAGGTCAATGCGCGCCCGGTCTCCGGTGCCAACAGGAACGGCGCGCGCGGGCGCGCACGAACATGACGCGCCAGCGCGCTGCGCAGCGTTTTGCCGGCACTCATCGGCGGTTCTTGCGCCAATAGGCGCCGAAGATTTCCTCTTCGGTGGGAACCTTCTCGGGGATGACGCGCGCGATGCGCGTGGTGTTGAGGAAGTGCCGGTAGTTCATGTTCTCGGAGAAGCTGTTGCGGCCCCAGGTGCCGCATCCCATTGAAAGCGAGAACGGCAGGCCGTTGTCGAACGAGCCGCCGGTCGCTATCGCATGCGCCTGATTGACGATCACGCGGCACACTTCAAGCTCCAGCCCCAGGCGCATGACATGCTCGTCCTCGCGCGTGTGGATTCCGACTGAATGCCCCTTGCCCTGGTAATCGTAGATGCCGCGCGTGATCCTGAACGCGTCGTCGAAATCGCGCGCCTTGTAGATCGCCATTACCGGAGCGAGCTTCTCGCCCGAGAACGGGCAGCCCGGGCCGCTGCCCGACTCCTCCACCATGATGAAGCGGCAAGTCTTCAATGCACCGCGCTCGAGTCCGGCAAGTGCGGCGATGCGCGGCGCCGATTGCGCCGTCGTGGCGGACGCGAGCTTGCCGCCCGGGAACATGACGCCCTCGAGCTGCAGCTTTTCCTTCGCGTCGAGCAGAACGCCACCCTGCCGCGTCAATTCCGCCAGCATCGCATCATAGACATCCGCTACGACTACGGCGCTGTTCTCGGATGAGCAGCTGGTGGCGTTGTCGAAGGTCTTGGAGCGCGCGATCTTCGCCGCGGCGTCGGCGAGGTCCGCGCTGGAGTCGACGATCACCACGACATTGCCTGCGCCCACGCCCACCGCGGGCGTGCCGCTCGCATACGCGGCGCGGATGTTGGCCTGGGAGCCGGTTGCGGCGACCAGATCCGACTGGCGCATCAGTTCGTGGGTCAGGTCCTTGGTCACCGGAGCGGGCAGGTGCTGGACCAGGTCCGGCGGCGCACCGATCTTGCCGAACTCGGCATGCACGAATTGCAGCAGCTTGGCGCAGGTGGATAAGCCCTTGGGCGAGGGCGCGATAATAATGGCGTTGCGGCCTTTGAGCGCGTTGATGATCTTGTTCGCGGGCGTGGCGCCCGGGTTGGTCGACGGAGTGATCGCGGCGACAACTCCCACCGGGCGGGCGATCTCGATCAGGCCCAGCTGCGGATATTCGGCGATCACCCCGACCGATTTCGCGCCGCGCAGATCGCGCAGCAGCCCCAGAGTCTTGCGGTAGTTCTTGTCGAACTTGTCCTGCGCATTGCCCAGACCGCTGTCGGCTACGGCCAGGTCGGCGAGCACGCGATTATTCTCCGGCTTCATGATCGCCCAACCCACGGCAGTTACCACCTCGTCTACCTGCGCCTGCGTATAGCCCTGGTATCGGGCCTGGGCGGCGCGCGCGCGGCGCACCAGTGCCGCCACAATAGTGCGGGGATCGGGGAGATTCATGTTTGCCGCCATGTTGCCTTCAAAATTTGGATTGATCGCTCGGGTCAGCGCGCCACCGGTCACCGTGCCGCCAGCGCCTCCACAAAGGATAAACCAAAGCGGCGACGGCAGGCACCATCACGCTGCCACCCCGTGCGCGCGTAACCCGATCTAACCGCCCCAGCCTCCCGGCAGCAATTTCTCCAGCGGCTCTGAGATCTCGTAGACGCTCTGCACCGCCAGGTCCGGGCCGAAAGCGACCTTCTCGCGCTCGGCGCGCTTTCTCAGCCCTTCCTCATGCACAGCCATGGCGTCTTTGGGGAACGGCATCAGCCCCGCATCCAGGATGCGCAGATAGCCGTCGGCATCGCGCGCCGGCATGACGCGGCTTTTGCAGTGGCGGTTGGGCGACCACGGAATGTCAAGAACTCCGGCCTCGAATGCACGCACGCTGCCGACCGCGACGTCACCGTCGCCCATTTCCAGCACCTTGTCGACGATCGCGCGCACCTCGCGCGCAATCAACTGCTTTTCGGTCTCGAATTCGGCCAGTCCGTCGACGCGTATGTGGCGCGCGAGGTAGATCGCCATGCGCGTCATGCGCAGGCCTTCGGCGTTCGCCTGCGGCGTCGGGATGCCGAAGGCCTCGTGTGTGCTCTTGGTGGTGACGCTGGCGGCGCCGCTGATGGCGGCGAGGGTGCCGCCATAGCTGATGAGGGCAGCGGCCTGTGCTTCATCCTGGGGCCACGCGCTCATCCAGTGCAGCAGCGTCACCGGCGTGAACACGTCGTGGAAACCCTTCTTGCGCAGGTATTCCTGGCACAATTCGCCGCAGGCGGCCACCGCCGCCGCGTCCTGGATCAGGTGCAGGGTCTCGCCCATTTCCAAACCGTAGTTCTTCACCCCTTGCGC
>JAAOZY010000164.1 GCA_012274205.1 Betaproteobacteria bacterium | reverse complement strand
GCGCTAGAGCACGCGCAGGCCCTGCCCGGCCACCATGCTGCCGATGGGCCGCGCATCGATGAACCCGCATCGGCCGAATTCGGCCAACACTTCGGCCACGCTATCGGCGGCACAGGCGACGAGCAGGCCGCCGCTGGTCTGCGGATCGGAGAGCAGCGCCTGCTGCCACGCAGGAGCGCCCTCGGGCAGCTGTACTTCCGCGCCGTAGCCGCTCCAGTTGCGCGCGCTCGCCCCGGTCACCGTGCCCTCGCGCGCCCACAGCAGAGCCTCTTCGATTAGCGGCAGGTCGGCGAAGCGCAGCTGCGCCCCCAGCCGGGATCCGCGGCACATTTCGAGCAGATGGCCGGCGAGGCCAAAGCCGGTGACGTCGGTCATCGCATGCACGCCCGGCATCGCGCCCAAGGGCGTGCCCGGGGTATTGAGCCGGGTCGTGGCGGCGATCATCTGCGCATAGCCTGCGGCCGAGAGCGTGCCTTTCTTGAGCGCGGCAGAGAGTATGCCCACGCCCAGGGGCTTGCCCAGGATGAGCACGTCGCCCGCCTGCGCGCGATCGTTGCGCTTGACCCGGTCCGGATGCACCAGTCCGAGACCCACCAGGCCGTAGATCGGCTCGAGCACGTCGATCGAGTGGCCGCCGGCGATGGGTATGCCGGCCGCGGCGCATACCGATTCGCCGCCGGCGAGGATTTTCGCGATCACCTCCAGCGGCAGCTTGTCCAGCGGCATGCCGACCACGGCCAGCGCCATGATGGGCCGCCCGCCCATGGCATAGATGTCCGACAGCGCATTGGTCGCCGCAATGCGGCCGAAGTCGTAAGGGTCGTCGACGATGGGCGTGAAAAAATCGGTGGTCGCAACCAGCGCCTGGCTGTCGTTCAGGCGATACACCGCGGCGTCGTCGCTGGATTCGGTGCCGACCAGCAGTTCGGCGGGCAGCGCGCGCATCGGCGTGGCCGCGAGCAGTTCGGTCAGCACCGCGGGCGCGATCTTGCAGCCGCAGCCGCCACCATGGCTGAACTGGGTCAGGCGGACCGGGGCATCGGCGATCGTGTTCATGGCGCGGGGACTCCGTTGGATTGCACTGTTTGCGTGTAAACTCGCGGCTGATTCTAAAACAGAAAAGCCGCCCCCGTGTCCGGTGCGGCTTCCGCGGAACATCAGTGAAATTTCCCGACCTCGTAAGCGTAGCGCAGCTCGCCGAATTTGACGAAATCATAGACGTGCGCTCGCCGTCGGAATTCGCCGAAGACCACGTGCCCGGCGCGATCAACTGCCCGGTGCTCGACGACGCCGAACGCGCGGCCATCGGCACCATCTACAAGCAGATCTCGCCGTTCGACGCGAAGAAGCGCGGCGCGGCGCTGGTGGCGAAGAATATCGCGCGCCATATCGAGGAAAAATTCGCCGCGCAGGGCAAGGGCTGGCGCCCGCTGGTGTACTGCTGGCGCGGCGGCAAGCGCAGCGGCGCCATGGTCCACATCCTGTCCGAAATCGGCTGGCATGCGGCGCGCCTCGACGGCGGCTACCGCGCCTATCGCCGCGAAATCCTGGCGCAGCTGGAGCAACTGCCGCAGAACGTCCGCTACCGGGTCGTCTGCGGCGCAACCGGCAGCGCCAAGAGCCGCCTGCTGCAGGCGCTGGCCGCGGCCGGCGCCCAGGTGCTCGACCTGGAGGAACTGGCCAGCCATCGCGGCTCCGTCCTCGGCAATCTGCCGGCACAGCCGCAGCCGTCGCAAAAAATGTTCGACAGCCTGGTGTGGGACGCACTGCGCAGGTTCGATCCCGCAACAACGGTATATGTGGAAGCGGAAAGCCGCAAGATCGGACAGCTGCAGGTCCCCGAGGCGCTGCTGGCGCGCATGCGCGAAAGCCCCTGCGTGCTGATCGAAGCGCCCCTGGCCGAGCGCGTCGCTTTCCTCGTCGACGAATACGTCCATTTCCTCGGCAATCCGCGTGAGCTCAAGGCCAGGCTGTGCGGCCTGACCGCCCTGCAAGGCAAGGAAACGATCGCGCGCTGGATGCAACAGGTCGAGGAACAGCGCTGGAACGAACTGGTCGCCGATTTGCTCGTCAATCACTATGATCCGGCCTACCGCCGCGCCACGCTGAAGAACTTTGCCCACCTGGCCGAGGCACGGGCGCTGCGGCCGTCCAGGCTGGATCCCGCCTCGCTCGAGCGCATGGCGGCCCAATTGATCGCCGAGGCGCAGGCATGAACACTCCGGAATCGAAGGCGCGGCTGCTGCAATTGTTCCCGGTATTCCAGCAACTGCCGGCCGCGGCAGTGGAGGAAATCCTGCGCAGCGCAACGCTGCGGCAGGCGCCGGCGGGTGCCGTGCTGTTCGAAGCGGCCAGCCCCTGCACCGGCTTTCCGATGCTGCTCGAAGGCAGCGTGCGCGTGGTCAAATCCGCGCCCAACGGGCGTGAAGTGCAGCTCTATCGCATCACGCCGGGCGAGAGCTGCCTGCTCTCCAGCAGCTGCCTGCTCGGCGGCAGCCCCTACGCGGCTACTGGCTTGGCCGAAACCGCGGTGACGCTGCTCGCCTTGCCGCCGGCGCTGTTCCACCGCCTGCTGGCCGAGCACAAGCTGTTTCGCGACTACGTGTTCGGCCTGTTCTCCGAACGCCTGGCCGATCTGATGAGCCTGGTCGAAGCCGTGGCTTTTCACAAGCTCGACCAGCGCCTCGCCGCGTTGTTGCTGGGCAAGGGCGACCTGGTGCGCGCGACCCACCAGAATCTCGCCGATGAACTCGGCAGCGTGCGCGAGATGGTGAGCCGCCTGCTCGCCAATTTTCAGGACCGCGGCTGGGTCGCACTCGGCCGCGAGCAGATCCGCATCACCGACGCTGCCGCACTGCGGCGATTGGCGCAGCCTTAGCGACCAAGAAAACCGGGGACAGACCACGTTTTCGATGGGCGGAAATCTGCTCCACCGAACGATGTCGAAAACGTGGTCTGTCCCCGGTTTTCCTACAGGCCGCCTAGCACCTTGATGTGCGCGACCACGCCGCGCGCGAGAGCCGACAGATTGTAGCCGCCTTCGAGCACCGACACGATGCGCCCTTCGGCATACTTGTCGGCGATCGCTTTGATCTCGCCGGTGACCCAGGCGTAATCGGCGTCCACCAGGCGCAGCATCGCCATGTCGTCTTCGATATGGGCATCGAAACCGGCCGAAAAGAACACCATCTGCGGTTTGAACGCCTCCAGTGCCGGCAACCACTGTTCGGTTACGGCGTCGCGAAACGGCTGGCTGCCGGCACCGGCCGGCAACGGAACGTTGACCATGTTCGGCGCCGGATCCTCGGTGCCGCTGTAGGGATAAAACGGGTGCTGGAACGTGCTCACCATGAGCACGCGCGCATCGTCGCGGAAAATGTCTTCGGTGCCGTTGCCGTGGTGCACGTCGAAATCGACGATCGCAACCCGTTCCAGGCCGTACTCCTCCAACGCGTGCCGCGCGGCGACGGCGACATTGTTGAACAGGCAGAAGCCCATGGCGCGATTGCGCGTCGCGTGATGGCCGGGCGGGCGCACGCTGCAAAAAGCATTGTCCGCCTTGCGCTTGAGCACCAGGTCGGTCGCCAGCACCGCGGCGCCGGCGGCGTGCAGTGCCGCCGCCCAGGTGTGCGGGTTCATCGCCGTATCCGGGTCCAGGTGCACCGTGCCGTGCTGCGGCGAGCTGCTGCGGATATGGCTGATGTATTCCATCGGATGCACCCGCGCCAGGCTGCCCAACTTTACCTGCGGCGCCTCGTGATGATCGAGGTGCGGCCCCACGCCCGAGGCGATCAGCTGGTCCTCGATGGCGCTCAGCCGCTCCGGGCACTCCGGATGATAGGAACCCATGTCGTGCTTGCGGCAGAGCGGGTGGGTAATGAAAGCTGTGGCCATTTCCAGTTTCAGTAGCAGTGGATTGGATGAATATTAGCCGAAATCCACGTAAGATGACGAAAGCGCCAGACCTAGCCGCCCCATCCCCGGGCGAGCCGGCGCCGCCGCCGGCGGCGCGCAAAAGCCCGGTGCTGCCGGCGCCACTACGGAGAATCCGATTGCTGCTGCACGCTGAAACGAAATTCGCTTTCCAGGATACCTCCATCCATCGCGTCATTGCCAACACCGGAAAAGTCATCCTCGGCAAGGAGCGTCAGATACGCATGGCCGTCGCCTGCCTGCTCGCGCGCGGCCACCTGCTGATCGAGGATCTGCCCGGCGTCGGCAAGACCACCCTCGCCCACACCCTGGCCAAGCTGCTCGGACTGAATTTCCAGCGCATCTCTTTCACCAGCGACCTTCTGCCCGCCGACATCATCGGCGTGTCCGTGTTCGATCGCGACACCGGTTCGTTCAAATTTCATCCCGGTCCGATCTTTTCGCAGCTGATCCTGGCCGATGAAGTCAACCGCGCCACGCCGAAGACGCAAAGCGCGCTGCTGGAAGCGATGGAGGAGCACCAGGTGACCGCCGAAGGCGAGACGCGCCCCCTGCCCGAGCCGTTCTTCGTGATTGCGACGCAGAACCCCTCGCACCAGGTCGGCACGTTCCCGCTGCCCGAATCGCAGCTCGACCGCTTTCTCATGCGCATCGAACTCGGCTACCCGGATCGCGACGCCGAGCGCGCGCTGCTGCAGGGAACGGACCGGCGCAACCTGGTAGCGACGCTGGAGCCCTGCATGGCACCGGGCGAACTGCTGGAAATGCAGGCGAACGCAGACCTGGTGCACGCGGCCCCGGCCCTGCTCGACTACGTCCAGGCGATCGTGGAGCACACGCGCCGCGCGCCCGAGTTCACCAACGGCCTGTCGCCGCGGGCCGCGCTGGGCATCGTGCATGCGGCCAAGGCCTGGGCCATGCTCGAAGGCCGCGACAAGGTGCTGCCCGAGGACGTGCAGGCGGTGCTGCCCGGTGTTGCCGGACACCGCCTCGCGCCGGCGCACGAAGGCGCGCGCAAACGCGCCGCCGAGGTCACCGCCGCGCTGATCGAGACAGTGCCGATCCCCTGAAGCCAGCTACAGCAACGCTGCGCCAGAGCGCATTTCAGAATCACAAGGCCAAGGATTGTCATTCCGGGCACAGCGACGAATCTGCTGTTGAGTCGGGCAACAGCAGATTCCTCGGCCAGGGCCTCGGCATGACAAGGCTTGGAGATCGCGTGAATCACAGAGCGCCCGCCGCAATATGTTCGAAAAGATCCTGAACCGCTCGCAGTTCTATCTCGCGTTCTTCGGGCCGCGCAAGCCCGAGCCGGGCACGATCTTCCTGCGGCAGAACCGCGTCTACATCCTGCCGACCCGCCCTGGCCTGGCCTTTGCCGTGGCGCTGGGCGTCATGCTCATCGGCTCGATCAACTACAACCTGTCACTGGGCTACATCCTTACCTTTCTGCTCGCGAGCATGGGCTTGGTGGCGATCCTGCACACCTTCCGCAATCTGGCGCATCTGTCCATCACGCCGGGCCGCGCGGAACCGGTGTTCGCGGGCGAAATCGTTTGGTTCGAGCTGTTCGTCGAAAACCGCTCGACCTATGAGCGCTGCTCCATCGTGTTCCGCCACGAGGGCAAGGCGACGCAATGCGACGTTACTTCGGCGCGCGACACCACAGTGAGCATTGCGGTCGCGGCGCCGCGGCGCGGCTGGCTCAGCCCGCGGCGCATCACCATCGAAACGCGCTTTCCCGTCGGCCTGCTGCGCGCCTGGAGCTATATCCAGCCGGACATGCACTGCCTCGTCTATCCCAAGCCGGACGAGGGGCAGCTGCCGCTGCCGGAGCCCTCCGGCGGCGCGGGCGAGAAGCGCGTATCCAGCGGCGGCAGCGACGATTTCGCCGGACTGCGCGCCTATCAGCCCAGCGATTCGCCGCGGCACATACACTGGAAAGCCGCCGCGCGCGGACAGGGACTGCAGACCAAGGTATTCAGCGGGCGCGCCGCCGCTGAATTGTGGCTGGATTGGGACGAACTGCCCGCCGGCCTGGACCTCGAATCCAGACTGTCGAGCCTGACGCGCTGGGTGCTGTCGGCCGACCAGGAAGGCCTGCGCTACGGCTTGCGCCTGCCCGGCGTCGAACGCCAGCCCGATGCGGGTGTAGCGCACCGGCTCGCCTGCCTGCGCGAGCTTGCGCTGTATGAACCCGGGGAAGCCGGTGCCGATTGAACTTCGCCTGGTCAGATACAGGCAAGCACGGGCGCCTGCGCCCCCTCATGCGTGCGGCCATGGCCTCTGATACCGCCCCGAACACGGCGATCCAGCAGCGCCATCTGTTCTGGCTGCTTGCCGGGCTGGCGCTGGTGATCGCGCCGCATATGCTGAACCTGCCCTGGTGGCTGAATCTGGATGCGTGCATCGTGTTCGCCTGGCGCATCTATCTGACGCTGGGCGAGCGGGTGCTGCCGAAAAAGTGGCTGCTGGCGCTGCTGGTGGCCGGCGGCATGCTCGGCGTCTACCTCACCTACCGCACCATCTTCGGCCGCGATTCCGGCGTGGCGCTGCTGGTGATGTTCCTGTCGCTCAAGCTGCTCGAGCTGCACCACCCGCGCGATGCCATCGTGCTGGTGCTGCTGAGCTACTTTCTCGCGCTCACCAACTTCTTCTATTCGCAGACCCTGCCCACCGCGGGCTTGATGCTGGTCTCGGCGCTGGTCAACACCGCCAGCCTGGTGAATTTTGCCGCAGGCGGTCGCTCGCTGCAGGCCAATCTGAAGACCTCCGCCGTGCTGCTGGCGCAGGCCGGGCCGGTGATGCTGGTCCTGTTCCTGCTGTTTCCGCGCGTGCAGGGACCCCTGTGGGGCCTGCCGCAGGACGCCTACAGCGGCGTCACCGGCCTGTCCGACTCAATGTCGCCGGGTTTGATCAGCAGCCTGTCGCAATCCGACGCCATCGCCTTTCGCGTGCGCTTCCAGGGCGTGCCGCCGCCGCGGCCGCAGCTTTACTGGCGCGGGCCGGTGTTCTGGAATTTCGACGGCCGCACCTGGCGTCCCGGCGACAGGCGCGCGTTCACGCAGATCAGGTTCGAGGCCCTCGGGGCACCCTACAACTACGAGGTCACGCTGGAGCCGCACCTGCACAACTGGCTGTTCGCGCTGGATCTCGCGGCCCTGGTGCCGCCCGACGCCAGCGTTACCCCGGACTTCGTGCTGCTTGCGCGCACACCGGTGCGCAACCGCCTGCGCTACGAGATGCGCTCCTACACCAGTTTCGCCGAGGGCGCAGGCGACGACGCCGATGAGCTCAGGCCGGGACTGCAGCTGCCGGCGGGCTTCAATCCGCGCGCGCGGCGGCTGGCGCAGGAGTGGGCGGCGGGCGGTGCCACCGGTGCGGCGATCGCGCAGAAAGCCCTGGACTATTTTCGCGGGCAGGGCTTTGTCTATACGCTGCAGCCGCCGCTGCTCGGGCGCGATTCAGTGGACGAATTTCTGTTCGGCAGCAAACGCGGCTTTTGCGAGCACTATGCCTCGAGCTTCGTATTCCTGATGCGCTCGGCCGGGCTGCCGGCGCGCGTGGTCACCGGCTATCAGGGCGGCGAAATCAATCCGGTGGACCAGTACATGATCGTGCGCCAGTCCGACGCGCATGCCTGGGCGGAAGTCTGGCTCGAGGGCCGCGGCTGGGTACGCTACGATCCCACCGCTGCAGTCTCGCCGGCGCGGGTCGAATCGGGCGTCGCTGCGGCGGTGTCCGCCACCGATCCGCTGCCGCTGATGGCGCGCACCTCGCTCACCTGGCTGCGCGGCCTGCGCTACAACTGGGATGCGCTCGCCAACAAGTGGAACCAGTTGGTGCTCGGCTACAACCCGGAGCGCCAGCGCGAATTCCTCTCCAGACTGGGCATGAGCGAGCCCAGCTGGCAAAACATGGCGCTGACGCTGTTCTGGGGCGTCGGCGGCCTGCTGGCGCTGCTCACGGCCTGGCTGCTGCGCCGCCTGCGCAGCGCCGACCGCGTGCAGCGCCTGTGGCTCCGGTTCTGCGCCAGGCTCGAGAGAAACGGCTGCGCGCGCGCCGCGCATGAAGGTCCGGCAGATTTCATCGAACGCACGGCCGCGCGCTATCCGGCCGAGGCCGGGCGCATACGCGCGATCGGCGAACGCTATATCGCGTTGCGCTACGGCGAACACGCCGACGCGCGCATGCTGGCCGAACTGCGCCTGCTGGTGCGGGAGTTTCGCCTGTGAGCCGCGCAGCGCAGCGCCTGCTGCAGCGCCTGCTCGCACTATCGCTGGCCTGCTGCCTCGCCCTGCCCTCGACGCCCGCTTTTGCCGCGGCCGGCGCCAGGCACTATGCGCAGCGCGAGGACGTGCGCCAGTTCATCGCGCAGATGGTGCGCGAGCACGGCTTTGTCGCGGGCGAGCTGCGCGCGCTGTTCAGCCAGGCGCGCTACCAGCCCTCGGTGATCGCGGCCATCACTCCGCCGGCCCAGCCGCGCGCGCGTTCATGGCAGGCGTATCGCGCGCTGTTCCTCACGCCGGAGCGCATCCAGGCGGGGGCGGAATTCAGCGAAACCCAGCGCGCGGCACTCGCGCTCGCCGCCGCGCGCTACGGCGTGCCCGGGGAGATCATCGTCGCCATCATCGGCGTGGAAACGGTGTACGGGCGCAATACCGGCGGCTATCGCGTCATCGACGCGCTCACCACGCTGGCCTTCGACTATCCGCCGCGCGCAGAATTCTTTCGCAAGGAACTGGAGAATTTCCTGCTGTTTGCGCGCGACGCGGACATCGATACGCTGGCGCTGAAAGGCTCCTACGCCGGCGCCATCGGCATCCCGCAGTTCATGCCCGGCAGCTATCGGCGCTACGCCGTGGACCTGGACGGCGACGGCAAACAGGACCTCTCCAACAGCTTCGCCGACGCCATTGGCAGCGTCGCCAATTTTCTAAAGGCGCACGGCTGGGAAAGCGGGCAGCCGGTGGCCTATGCGGCGCAGGTCCAGGGGGGGGACTACCACAGGCTCGTCGACAGCGGCATCAAGCCGGGCTACCGCTTCGGCGAACTGCCCGGGCTCGGCGTGAACGCAGCGGGCGCAGCGCCCGCGGATACTGCCTGCGCCCTGATCGAACTCGGCACGCCGGAGGCGCCTAGCGAATATCTTGTGGGCTTCAACAATTTTTACGTGCTGACGCGCTACAACCGCTCCAGCATGTATGCCGCCGCAGTGCTGGAACTGGCGCAGGCGGTAAAGTCGGCCGCTGCGCAGCAATAAGAACCCGTTGCAAAATGAGTTTTGCAACGCCTGACTTAGGGGAGTATGAGGGGAGGTCCCCCAAGGGGACTTTCCCGTCAAGCGGGATCGAGACCTTCGGGGCGTATGCCCTCATAATGCAACAGACTCTAGGCGCGGGTTCTCAGCCCAGCTGCGCCAGCGCGCGCCGGATTTCCTCCACCGCCTCCGGCTTGAGCGCTTCCTGCGGCGCAATCGCGTCGCCGACATCGAAACCCTGCAGCTGCAGCGCAGTCTTGATGCAGGCCGCGAGCGCGTAGCGGGTAAAGACTTCGTTGATCGCCCACTGGCGGCGCTGTTCCGCCATCGCCTCGTCCCAGTCGCCGGCGCGCGCGAGATCGTACAGGCGCACGCACTCGCGCGGCATGACGCAGCCCGGCCCCGCCATCCAGCCGACGCCGCCGAGCTTGAGCACCAGCAGCGGTATGTGCGCCGATGCGCTGAACACGCGGATGCGCCCGCCCATGCGGTTGAGCATCGACAGGATGCGGCCGGTGTTGCCGGATGCATCCTTGACGTACTCGATGTTCGGGATGTGCGACAGGGCGTCGATCGCGTCCATCGGAATGTCGCCGCCGAGCAGCCCCGGGTTTGTATACAGCGTCATCGAAGTCTGCGGCAGCGCGCGCGCAATGTCGCCGAAATAGCGCTCGATGCCGCGCGGCGGTACTGGAAACATCTGCTGCAGGATCAGGATCAGGCCGTCAGCCCCAAGGCGCGCGTGCGCTTCGGCCTGCCTGATGGCATCGCTGGTCGAGAACGCCGCAACACCGGCCAGCACCGGCACGCGCCCGGCCGCGGCATCGACCACGATGCGCACGATCTCCTGGCGCTGCTCGAACGAAAGGTAGGCGAACTCGCCGGTGCTGCCCAGCGGGGACAGGCCGTGCACGCCGCAGCCGATCAGGTGCTCGACCAGTTCGCGCAGGACGCGCTCGCGCACGCGGCCGCTCGATGCATCGATGGGTGAAACCAGATAGGGAAAGATCCCGCGAAAGTCGGTCATGGAACTGAAGCCTCAACTGTTGCTTGGGCAGACAGGCGCGATGATAGCGCCGTTTCGGGCGCAACACGCGCGCAACTGCGCTTGCAAGTTGCCGCTTTCGACGCAACAATGCGCGCTTTGCGAAAAATGGGCAGCAAACCATGCCGAGCAGCAAAGCGAAACGACCGGGTCCGCGCATCGTGGTGCGCCGTTCGGGCATACACGGACGCGGCGTGTACGCGCGCCGCCTGATACGCGAGGACGAAACGGTGTGCGAATACAAAGGCGAGATCATCAGCGAGGCCGAGGTCGCGCGCCGCTACCCGGAGAACATGCAGGGGCTGAACCACACCTTCATCTTCGGCATTGCGCACGATCACAACATCGACGGCGGATCGAAAGGAAACATCGCGCGCTGGATCAACCACTCCTGCGCGCCGAACTGCGATACCTACGAGAAGGACAAGCGCATGTTCATCCGCGCCATCCGCGACATCCGTCCGGGCGAAGAGTTGTCCTATGATTATTGCATCGAAGCGGGCGAGCGCATCACCAAGGCGGTAAAAGCGCGCTGGCCCTGCTGGTGCGGCGCGAAGAAATGCCGCAAAACCGTGCTGGTCCCGACGCCGAAGCCGAGGACGAGGAGGAAGGCCGGGCGCGGCGCAGATTGACCGCGCCTGTCCGCGCAAGGTCTAATTGCGAACCTCGGATCAAGGCTGCCGATGAAAGCGACGACCCAGCACGCGCGGCACTACCGCTACTACGACCTGGTCATGGCGGCGTTCGTCTGCGTGCTGATCTGCTCCAACCTGATCGGGCCGGCCAAGATCGCGCAGATTTCGCTGCCCTACCTGGGTGTGGTCAATTTCGGCGCAGGGGTGCTGTTCTTCCCGATTTCCTACGTATTCGGCGACATCCTCACCGAGGTGTACGGCTATGCGCGCGCGCGCAAGGTGATCTGGGCCGGCTTTACCGGTCTCGGCTTCGCTTCGTTCATGGCGGCGGTGGTGGTGGCGCTGCCGCCGGCGCCGTTCTGGCACAACCAAACGGCCTACGAAGTCGCGTTCGGCTCGACCTGGCGCATCGTCCTCGCCTCGATGTGCGCCTATTTCTGCGGCGAATTCGTCAACTCCTACGTGCTAGCCAAGATGAAGATCCTCACCGCCGGCAAGTGGCTGTGGACCCGCACCATAGGCTCGACCATCTTCGGCGAGGCGGTGGATTCCTCGCTGTTCTACCCGCTCGCTTTCTACGGCAGCGGCATCATTCCGAACGACAAGCTGCCGCTGGTGATGCTGTCGCAATTCGTGATCAAGGTCGGCGTCGAAGTGGTGTTCACCCCGCTCACCTACAAGCTGGTCGGCGCGCTCAAGCGCGCCGAGCACGAGGACTATTACGACCGCCATACCGATTTCAATCCGTTCACGCTCAAGACCTGAGCGCGGGCGGGCTTTATATGACTGATTAGGCTGCCGAATTCCGGCGGCCGCTGAAATTGTAAAAAATTGTGGCAGATGCGCCTGACGGACACCGCTTCAGCATAATGCGCGATAATCCAAACCCGGCGCGGGACGCGGGCGGCTGAACTCTTTTCGGCACGGGCAACCCAAGCAACAAGGGGAGACGGAGAAAGGCATGGAAATCCGCGGCAATGATTACGACGTCAGCGCACAGTTCAACACCACCGATCCGCAGGTGGTCAATGACGAGGTGGACCGCATCTACGTCGAACTCTACCCGTCCGCGCCGACCAGGCTGCTCGACCATGCGTTCCGCGACCTGACGCGGCTCTACCACGGCGAGTACCCCGGTTACCATCCCTGCGACACCGCTTATCACGACGTCCAGCATGTGCTCGACGTGACGCTCGCGATGGCGCGCCTGATCGACGGCTACGAGCGTTCGCGCATCGGCACCCAGCCCTTCGGCGATTCGCTGTTCCGCCTGGGCGTGATTACCGCGCTGTTCCACGACATGGGCTATGTGCGGGCGCTCGACGACCACGAGCACAGGAATGGCGCCGAGTACACCCTGACCCATGTGTCGCGCGGCTCGGTGTTCCTGCGCGACTACCTGCCGAAAATCGGCATGGCGGAAATGGCCGATGTCGCGGCCGAGCTCATCCACTTCACCGGCTACGAAATTCCGGTGGGCAAGATCAGGGTGCCCTCCCCGATCTACCGTTTGCTCGGCAGCATGCTCGGTTCGGCCGACATCATCGCGCAGATGTCCGACCGCTGCTATCTGGAGAAATGCCGCGACCGCCTGTATCCGGAATTCGTCGCCGGCGGCCTCGCGGTGAAGCGCGACGAGGAAGGCGCGGAGCGGGTTATTTTCGCCTCGGGCGAGGACCTCGTCATCAAGACACCGCAGTTCTTCCAGGGCGCGCGCAAGCGCCTCGATCTCGATCTGGGTGGCAGCTACAGCTATGCGCAGCAGCATTTCGGCGGACAGAACCTGTACCTCGAGGAACTGAACAAGAACATCCAGTTCGCGCAGGAAATCGGCGAGGAATCCGATCCCTCGGTGCTCAAGCGCAAGCCGCCGGAGACGCTGAAAGTCGATTGATCCCCGCGCGCGGGAAGCCGGCTAGAGCAGCACGTCCCGCGACAAGCCGCGCCGGCGCAGAATGCGGCGCAGCTGGCCCAGCGCCTCGAGCTGAATCTGCCTGATGCGCTCGCGCGTGAGCCCCAGCTGCTGCGCGAGCTGCTCCAGCGTGCACACTTCCCTGCCATTCAGTCCGAAGCGGCGCTCGATCACCGTGCGCTGCTTGTCGTTCAGCTGCTCCAGCCACTGGCGCACCAGCGATTCGATTTCCTGCGTTTGCAGGCCGGCTTCCGGGTTGATGCCGTGCTCGTCTGAAATCGATTCGCCGACGGACAGCATCGGGTCGATGTCGAGCGGCGCGTCGAGCGAGGCCATATGCTCGTTGTGGGCGAGCACGGCGCGCACTTCCTCCACCGGCTTGCCCAGCAGATGGGAGATATCCTCCACGCTCGCATCCCTGTCGCCCTGCGTTTCGAGGTGGCGCTTCGCGCGCAGCACCAGATTGAGCTCCTTGATCACGTGCACCGGCAGCCTTATCGTGCGCGATTGATTCATGATCGCGCGCTCGATGTTCTGGCGTATCCACCAGGTGGCGTAGGTGGAGAAGCGAAAGCCCCGCTCCGGATCGAATTTTTCCAGCGCGTGCATCAATCCGAGGTTGCCCTCCTCCACCAGGTCCAGCAGCGGCACGCTGCGGTTGAGGTAATGCTTGGCGATGTTCACCACCAGGCGCAGGTTGCGCTCGATCATCTTCTGGCGCGCGGCGAAATCCCCTTTGGCTGCCAGGCGCGCGTAGTGCAGCTCCTCCTCCGGCGAGAGCAGCGGATTGAGCCCGATCTCGTGCAGATAGATCTGGGTTACGTCGGAGATAAATTCGGGTTCCGGATCTGCCGCCCCGTTCTGGGCTTCGGCCGGAGCTGCGGACTCCGCCTCGCCCTCGAACTCCTCATCCGGGGAAGAGGTGCTGGAACTCACTTGGGCGGCAGGTATTTGGCCGGGTCGACCGGCTTGCCGAGCTTGCGGATCTCGAAATGCAGCATGGGCTTGTCGCTGTCGCTGTTGCCGACCTCCGCGATCTTCTGCCCCTTGACCACGCTCTGGCCTTCCTTGACCAGAATTGCGCTGTTGTGCGCATAGGCCGAAAGATAGGTCTTGTTGTGCTTGATGATGACCAGCTTGCCGTAGCCGCGCAAGCCGCTGCCGCTATAGACGACGCGCCCCGCTGAAGACGCGGTCACCGGGTCGCCGATGTTGGCGGCGACGTCCAGGCCCTTGTTGCTCGCCTCGGAGAAGCCGGCAACCACCTTCCCCTTCACCGGCCAGCCCCAATCGACCTTGTCTTCGTCCTCGGCTGCGGCCTCGGGCTTGACCGCCGCTTCCTTTGCCGGCGCCGCGGCTGCGGCTGCGGCTGCGGCTGCAGCGGGCGCGACCGGGGACGCGGCCGAGGGTGCAGCGGCGGCTGGTGGCGCTGCCGGCGCTCCGCTGCGCTCGAGCAGCGCGAGGTTTTCCGGCGAATACGGCAGCTTGCGCGCAACGGGCTTGGACTTTATCGCACCTTCGGCTCCGCTCGATGCCGCAGCAGGCCCGGCCTGCGCGCCCAGCGGCCGCGCTTCGACCCGCCCCGAGCTGCTTATCGGATGCACCGTCACCGGCCCCGCCTGCGCACCCGCCGGCGGCTTGATCCGCAGTTGCTGGCCCGGGCGTATGCGGC
>JAAOZY010000163.1 GCA_012274205.1 Betaproteobacteria bacterium | reverse complement strand
GGATCGCCGCGCCGTCGGCCGGGTTGGCCGCGGCGCGCTGGTTGGCGCCCATCGCGGCGGTGCGCGCCGCGGTCACTGCTTCCAGCGTCTGGCGCTCGTGCGCGATGTAGCCCTTGGCTGTTTCCACCAGGTTCGGGATCAGGTCGTAGCGCCGCTTCAGCTGCACGTCGATCTGCGCAAACGCGTTCTTGAAGCGGTTTTTGAGCGCGACCAGGCCGTTGTAGATGGACATCGCCCAGAAGAAGGGCGCGGCGAGAATGACGAGCAGAATGATCAGTCCGGTCCAGTTCATGGCGTACTCCCCAAGAGATAATTACGATATGAGGGGAAAGACCCCCTCATGCTCCCCTAAATCAGAGGCCGTTTCGGTGATTCTGAAACAGCCTTCCAGTTTGCACCGCCGGCGGCAGGAACAGTTGCAGCAGATCGTTCAGAAAGCGCTGCCCGCGCGGCGTCGGCGCGATGCGGACATGGTCACGCGTAATCAGACCACGCTGCACCGCTTCCTGCAAGGGCCGCTCGACCGCGGTCAGGGCGAGGCCGGTGCGCTCGGTGAAAAGCTGAACCTCGAAGCCCCCGCTCAGGCGCAGCGCGTTCATCATGAACTCGAAGCCGCGGTCAGCCGGCGCGAGCACCTGCTCTTCCCGCACCGGTGTTCCGGCTGCCGTTTGCTGCATGTATTCGCGCGGCTGCTTGTAGCGCGACTGGCGCACGATGCGCTCGGGAAACGACAGTTTGGAGTGCGCGCCGGCGCCTATGCCCAGGTAATCGCCGAAGCGCCAGTAGTTCAGATTGTGCCGGCACTCGCGCCCGGTGCGCGCGAATGCCGAGGTCTCGTAGTTGAGGTAGCCGCTCGCGGCGAGGCGCGCTTCGACCAGCTCCTGCATGTCGGCCGCGAGCTCGCTGTCGGGCAGCGGCGGCGGCTTCTGGTAGAAAAGCGTATTCGGCTCCAGGGTCAGGTGATAGGCCGACAGATGGGCGGTGCCGTAGCTGCGCGCCGCGTCGATGTCCTGCCCCGCCTGGGCCAGCGTCTGCTGCGGCAGCGCGTACATCAGGTCGAGATTGATGTTGTCGAAATGCGCCTGTGCAATGCCGATCGCGCGCCGCGCTTCATCACCGTCGTGGATGCGGCCGAGCGCGCGCAGCATCGCCGGGTCGAAGCTCTGGATGCCGATCGACAGGCGGTTTACGCCGCAGGCGCGGTAGTCGCGGAACTTGGCCGACTCGAAGGTGCCCGGATTGGCTTCCAGCGTGATTTCCGCGTCGGCGGCGAGGTTGAGCCGCGCGCGGAACGCCGCCAGCAGTTCCTCGATTGCGCGCGCCGAAAACAGGCTGGGCGTGCCGCCGCCGAAAAACACCGAATACACGCGCCGGCCCCAGATCTGCGGCAGGGCGAGCTCCAGGTCGGCGATCAGCGCGCGCACGTATTCCGCCTCGGGCGTCTCGCCGCGGACCTGATGCGAATTGAAATCGCAGTAGGGGCATTTCCTCACGCACCAGGGAATGTGCACATAGAGCGACAGCGGCGGAAGCGCCTTGAGCACGACGGCGCCGGGTTGCTGGACGACGCTGGCGCTTTGCGCAGGCATTGCCGCCCTCAGGGGAAGCTGCGTATCTTGTCGACCAGCTGGCGCAGTGCCTGGCCGCGATGCGATATGCGGTTCTTGTATTCGGGTTCGAGCTCGGCCGCGGTCTTGGCCAGATCGGGCAGAAGGAAATGCGGATCGTAGCCGAAGCCGTTCGCGCCGCGCGCCTGCGCGCTGATCTCGCCCCACCAGTAGCCTTCGCCGATCAGCGGCTGCGGGTCGGCCGCGTGGCGCACCAGCACCATGGCGCAATAGTAATAGGCGCGGCGGTCCGCCTGCGCGGCGAGCGCGGCGACCAGTTTTTGATTGTTGCGCGCATCGCGTTCGCCGCGGCCGGCAGATTCGCCGGCATAGCGCGCAGAGTGCACGCCGGGCTCGCCGCCGAGCGCCAGCGCGCAAATGCCGGAGTCATCCGCCAGCGCCGGCAGGTGGGAGAGCGCGGCCGCATGGCGCGCTTTCGCCAGCGCGTTCTCGATGAAAGTGAGATGCGGCTCCTCCGCGTCGGGGATGCCCAGTGCGGATTGCGTCAGGATTTCGCAGCCCAGGGGGCCGAGCATGGCCTGGATTTCGCGGAGCTTGCCGGCGTTGCTGCTGGCAATGACTAGCTGCTTCATGCGCGCATTTTACCCCGGCGCGCCGCGCGGCCGGGGCGCTGCCCGCAGGCGTCAGGCAATGCGCCGTTTGGTCGTCGCCTTGGTTTTCGCCACGGGTATCAGCTGCAGCAGATCGCGGCGCAGAGGTGCTTTCGCATCCATCCTCTCGGATATCCGCCTGCACACGCTGCGGCAGATCTCCACCATGGCCGCGTCGGCCACCCGATAGAAGATCTGATTGCCATCCCGGCGTCGGGCGAGCACGCCGCTGCGGTGCATGAGGTTCAGGTGGCGCGAGATATTGGTCTGGGTGGCGCCGGTGTCTTCGATGATTTCAGACACGGATTTTTCCTGCTCGCAGATGGAGCGCAGTATGCGCAGCCGCATGGGCTCGGAAAGGACGCCAAAATAGGACGCGCAGGCTTCAAAGGCGTCGCTCAGTTCATCCATGATCAGATCTTCCATCTGCAATTATCCAAGCCGACTATATGAGCCCGCGCTCACATTGTCAACGACATGCCTGCGTCGCGCGATCGGATGCCGCGCAAGATACCCGAATCGAAAACGCGGTTCTGCAGCGCGCCTCAGATAGCCTTTCCGACGCGCCGGCGACCACCGATGCGGGGCCGCAATCATCGCGGACAGGCTTCCGGCCTGGTCCATAGAGCGATCACATTTCCTGATCAGAGGAATCACATCTTAAGATTTGATGCATCCATAAAACACGATCAGGATATGCGCATACACGCATATAAGCATATGAAGTGTCGTGCGGTTAAACAGCATCAGCAGCGCCACGCAATTCGGTTGCACCTCGCGCAACAATTGGACTTCCCGCGAAAGGCCGGCCGCAAAGGCGCTTCTCAACAAACGGAGACGCTAACAATGCGCACTGGAAAATTCATCGCCGCGTTGACAGCTTGCATGTTGCTCGTAGCCGGGGCTGCCACTGCCGCCGACACCGGCGCGGCGAAGCTGCTGAAATCCACTGCCGATCACAGCAAGTTCAAGGAGCTGAAGCGGGAATTCAACTCCGGGCCCGAAGTGACCAAGGTCTGCCTCAGCTGCCATACCGAGGCCGCCAAACAGCTGCAAAGGACTTTGCACTGGAAATGGGAATACAAGAGCCCGGAAGGTCAGATGCTGGGCAAGAAGAATGTCATCAACAATTTCTGCACTTCGATCACCTCGAACGAGGCTGACTGCGCCGCCTGCCACATCGGCTACGGCTGGAAAGACGACAAGTTCGACTTCAGTTCGGAAACCAACGTCGATTGCCTGGTCTGCCATGACACGACGGGCAAGTACAAGAAGCCTATTGGCTTTGCCGGGAACCCTGTCACCAAGGACACGGAGTTCCCGCCCGGCTCGGGCAAGAAGATCCGGGCAGTCGATCTGCAGGCGGTTGCGCAGAAGGTCGGCAAGACCAGCCGCACCACCTGCGGCGCCTGCCATTTCTATGGCGGCGGCGGCGACGGCGTAAAACACGGCGATCTCGACAGCTCGCTCGAAGCCCCGGACAAGGCGCTCGACATACACATGAGTCCGGAAGGCAGCAATTTCGTCTGCGACACCTGCCACGACACGCAAGGTCACCAGGTGCCCGGCAGCCGCTACGCGCCGACCGCGCGCGATACCGGCGGCGCGCATGTGCGCGGCAAGGAGTACAAGACCAGCCCGACCACCTGTCCGGCCTGCCATGGCCAGGCGCCGCACAAGAAGATCGCCAAGCTCAACGACCATACCGACAAGGTCGCCTGCCAGACCTGCCATATCCCGCGTTTCGCGCGCGGCGGCGTCCCCACCAAGATGTCCTGGGACTGGTCGACTTCGGGTAGGCGCGGTCCGGACGGCAAGCCGCTGGTCATCAAGAATGCTGACGCCTACGAAATCTACAACGGCAAGAAGGGCGATTTCGTCCTGGCCGAGAACGTCATCCCGGAATACATCTGGTTCAACGGCAAGGTGAAATACACCCTGCGCGGCGACAAGATCGAAGCGAGCAATCAGCCGGTGCACATCAACCGGTTCGAAGGCAGTGCGAGCGACGGCAAGTCGCTGATCTGGCCGGTCAAGATTTTCCGCGGCAAACAGGCCTACGACCCGGTGAACAAGACCCTGGTGGTGACGCATCTGGCGGGCGAAGACGATACCGCCTACTGGCAGAACCTGAACTGGACCAAGGCTGTCGCCGCGGGCATGGCCTCGGTCCATGCGCCGTTCTCGGGCAAGGTCGACTTCATCGCCACCGACAGCACCTGGCCCATCACCCACATGGTGGCGCCGGCCAAGGACGCGCTGCGCTGCAACGAGTGCCACAAGGCAGGCGGCCGCCTGGAGCGCGTGCCCGGAATCTACATCCCCGGGCGCAGTGTCGACCACGCCGGCTGGCTCGACAGCATCGGCTGGGCCATCGCCGCGCTGACGCTGCTGGGCGTGCTCGGCCACGGCCTCGCGCGCGTCGTCTTCTCTCGGCGCAAACACTAAAAAGGAAAAGATCATGGCACGCATCTACATCTTCAAGCGTTTCGAGCGCTTCTGGCACTGGGCGCAGGCCGCACTCATCATTTTCATGCTGCTGACCGGGTTCGAAATCCACGGCAGCTACACCCTGCTCGGCTGGGAAAGGGCGGCGAACCTGCACACCACCGCGGCATGGACGCTGATCGGCCTGTGGATGTTCGCCATCTTCTGGCACTTCACCACGGGCGAATGGAAACAGTACATCCCGACGAGCAAGAACATCATCGCGGTCGCGAATTATTACTCGGTCGGCATCTTCACCGACGCCCCGCATCCGTTCCGCGTCACGCAGCTGTCCAAGCACAATCCGCTGCAGCGCCTGGCCTACCTGCTGGTCAAGCTGTTCATCAATCCGCTGATCTGGCTGAGCGGGCTTGCCTACCTCTATTACAACGAGCTGGCCGCCTCCAAGATTGCCGCGCTCGCGGGCCTGCCGCTCGGATCGATCGCGCTGGTGCACACCGCCGCGGCGTTCATGATGCTCGCCTTCCTTATCGGCCATATCTATCTTTCGACCACCGGCCACACGCCGCTCGCGCATATCAAGGCAATGATCACCGGCTGGGACGACGCGGATGAGGCGGCCCCGGGCGAGGCGCAAGCCGGCGCCCGCGGCCAGCGCGCCTAGGCGCTGCGGGCAGCATCCGTCAGAAAAGATTTCCGATTTCTTAACTGTCGCAATCTTGGGGAGCTACACATGAACAAGAGGTTTACGAAGCGCCTGCTCGCAGGGCTGATCGCGGGAATCTGGCTTCCGCTCGGCGCGCATGCCGCCGACGCCGATTTGATGAAGAAGATCGACGCGCTGTCGCAGCAGATCGAGCTGCTGAAGCAGCAGGTCCGCGCCAACGAGGAAAAAACCGGCAAAGTGGCCGACGAGTTGAAGAGCCAGGCGAAGAAGTCCGACTCGGCCCAGGTCGCGGAACTGTCGAACAAGGTCAGCCTCCTCGAAAGCAAGTCAGTGGGCAAGTGGCTGACGGTCGGCGGCGACTATCGCTTCCGCCTCGACTACCTGAACGGCGAAACCAAGACATTCACGGACGTGAATGCGACCTTCGCCAATACGCAGCAAAAGCTGCAGGCCGATTTCTTCGCCAATCCGTCCACGGCAGCCGGTTCATCGACGTATTTCGGCGCGCCGGCAGCGGGCGCCATGTCGACCGCGGGCGCATTGAGTGCGCTGATGAATTTCTCTCAGGGGATGGCCGCGGTCAAGACCATCAGCGACGCCAACGCGTTTGTGAGCAACCCGGCGAATGCGGGCCTGATTCGCGGCATCGGCGGATTCGCCGTGACAGTTCCCTCCTATAAGCCGGAAAACACCACGATGTATACCAACCGGCTGGGCATGGATCTGCACGCCAAGGCGACGCAGGATGTCAGCGTGGCTGCGCGCCTTGTCATGTACAAAACCTTCGGGGCTCAGGACGACAAGGCGATCAGCAATTCCGGCGGGGCGCCGTATTTCGCCGATCGCGTCGGCGTGTTCGACGGCACACTCGGACACGTGCCTTCCAGCGATTTCATCAACGTCGATCGCGCCTACGCGACCTGGAGCAATATCGCCGACCGCGACATGTGGTTTTCAGTCGGGCGCCGCCCGTCGACCAACGGCGCGCCGAGCAACCTGAAACTGAACAATCCGCGCCCCGGCAACGGTGGAACGCCGTCGCTGCTGGTCGATTATGCATTCGATGGCATGACGCTCGGCTATGCGCCGGATATAGAAGCCTTGCCCGGCGCGTATGGAAAAATCTGCTACGGACGCGGCTTCGAGAGCGGCTTCCGCAAGACGCCGGCGACTTCGCTTTCCGACACCGACATGCTGGGCATTGCGATC
>JAAOZY010000162.1 GCA_012274205.1 Betaproteobacteria bacterium | reverse complement strand
TTGACCATGGTGGCGCCCATCTGGCCGGCGCCGGGCATGCCGCCGATCAGGCCGGCAGTGAGATTGCCCAGGCCCTGACCAATGAGTTCGCGGTTCGAATTGTGGCGCGAACGCGTCAGCGCATCCAGCACGACGCAGGTCTTCAGGGTGTCGATGGACAGCAGCACGGCCAGGGTCAGGGCGGGCACCAGCAGGCCGCGCAAGTCGCGCAGGCTCATGCCCTGCACGCCCTGCCAGCGCGCGGCCATGCCCTCGGTGAAGCTGCCGCTGCTGCCGCCCATCGCCCCGATCACCAGCGAATTCTTGTCGAGCACGAGCATCGCCGGGTCGATCAGGGACAGGCCGAAATAGGTTGCGGTTCCCGCCAACAGCGCCAGGATGGCGGCAGGCACGGCTTTGGTCACCCGCGGCGCGAGCAACATCACGGTGATGGTGACGATGCCGATGACGATGCTTTGCCAAATCCAGGTCGCCGGTGCCGCGAGCGCGTGCCACAGCGTCGCGCCGGTGGGCGCGCCGAGAAACTTGGGAACCTGGCTGCCGATGATGATCAGGCCGACGCCGGATAGGTAGCCGCTGACCACGGGGTAGGGCATGTATTTGATCAAGCCTCCCAAACCGACGAAGCCGAATACCATCTGCAATACGCCGGTCATCAGCGCCAGAACGACCAGCAGCAACAGGATGGTCGCATCCGGCGTTCCCTGCGCGACCTGCTGGATGGCGAAGGCCGAGAGCACCGCCGCCGCCGGCGCACAGGGCGCGGTGATCAGGCGATTGGTGCCGCCGGCGAGGGCGGCGACGAGGCCAAGGGCGGTGGTGCCGAGGATGCCGGCCAGTGCGCCATAGGCGGAGAAGGAACCGCCGAGTGAAGCGTAGATGGTGACGCCGAATGCGATGGCAGATGGCAGCGCCACCAGCATCGCGGCGAGGCCGCCCCAGAAATCGCCTGCCAGATTCTCGGGTTTTTTCATGGTCAGCAAGTGTCGATCAGCGCCAAGTCTCTGCCAATATCGGAACCGGCAATTTGATTATCGTCAATCGACCCGGTGGAAACGCATCGACTATAGAACAAGCTGCGCGTTTGCGCTGATTTCTGCGCGGGCGGGGGAGCGGTGCGCGCCGGCATTCTGGCCCTGGTCGCGTCCCGGGTGTAGGATTGCAGCGCGAAAACGCACTGCCCGCGCCGCCGCGAATGCGGCGCCGGTTTTCCCCGCACCCGAGGCACCGATGACCGAGACCCGACCCTGGCTGCGCTTCTACGGCAAGCTGCCGCACAGCCTCGACTATCCCGAGATCACCCTGTATGAAGCGGTGGCGGCGACGGCGGCACGCGTGCCGGACGACCTGGCCTGGGATTTTCTCGACACCACTTCGACCTACCGCGCCTTTCTCGCCGCCATCGACGGCTGCGCCGATGCGCTGGCCGCGCTCGGCCTCGCGCGGGGAGATCGCATCCTCGTCTCGATGCCGACTTCGCCGCAGGGCGTGATCGCGTTCTATGCGGCGAACAAACTCGGCGCCGTGCCCGCCCTGATCCATCCGCTGTCGACGGCGCCCGAGATCGAGTACTACCTCAACGCCAGCGGTGCGCGCATGGCGCTTACGCTGGATGCGTTCTACGATCGCTTCGCCGCGGTGCGGCCGAAGCAGCCGCTCGAAACGCTGATCCTTGCGCGCATACCGGATTATCTTTCGCCGCTGAAGCGCTTCGGCTTCTGGCTCACCAAGGGACGCAAGATTGCGGCGGTGCCGGTCGACGCGCGCGTGCGCTGGTGGGCCGATGTCATGGCGGGCACATATCCCGAGACAAGGCGCGCTGTGTCGAACACCAACGACCCGGCGGCCATCCTGTTCTCCGGCGGCACCACCGGCCTGCCCAAGGGCATCGTGCTGACGAACCGCAATTTCATCGCCGAGGGCATGCAGGCTGCGGCCTGGGGCGGGATGGCCGAGGGCCATTCGATACTTGCGATTCTGCCGATCTTCCATGGCTTCGGTTTGGGCGTGTGCGTCAACGCGGCATTCATGGCGGGAGGCAAGTCCATCCTGGTGCCGATGTTCAGCGCCGAAGTGGTGGCCAGGCTGCTGCGCAAGAAGCGGCCGAATCTGCTGGTGGGAGTGCCCACGCTGTACGAAGCGCTCGCGCGCGATGCGTCGCTGGCGAAGGCCGACCTGTCGTGCCTGCGCGCCACCTTCTCCGGCGCCGATACGCTGCCGCGTCCGGTGAAGGAGCGCTTTGAGAAACTCGTGGCCGAGCGCGGCGGGCGCGTCAAATTGCTCGAAGGCTACGGCCTCACCGAGGCGGTGACCGCGATCATGGCGATGCCGCTCGACGAATATCGCGAGGGTTCGATCGGCATCCCGTTTCCGGACATGCTGGCCAAGATCTGCCGCGCCGGCACCGAACAGGAACTTGCGCCGGGCGAGGAAGGCGAAATCTGCATTGCCGGGCCGGCGGTGATGCAGGGCTATCTCGACGATGCGGAGGCGACGCGCGAAGCCCTGCGGGTGCATGCCGACGGCCGCACCTGGCTGCATACGGGCGACCTCGGCAAGATGGATGCGGACGGCTTTTTCTATTTCACCGTGCGCCTGAAGCGCATGATCAAGTCCTCCGGTTTCAATGTCTATCCGGCGCAGGTCGAGGCGGTGCTGTACCGGCATCCGCTGGTGGCCGAGGCCTGCGTCGTGCTCAAGGATGCGGCGCAGGCAAATGCCGCGACCGAGCGCGCGCTGATCGAACACTGCCGCGCGCAGCTGATCAAATGGTCGTGCCCGCGCCAGATCGAGTTTTGCACCGAACTGCCGAAGACGCGCGTAGGCAAAATCGACTACAGGATGCTGGTGCAGCAGCACCAGACGAAACAAGACGGCAGGGGAGGCAAGCAGTGAAAATGGAAGCCATTGCAACTCACGGGGGCGACCGCGTCGCCGCGGTGCTGGCGGCGCACGGCGTGCGCTTCGTGTTCACGCTCTGCGGCGGCCACATCTCGCCCATACTCACGGCGTCCAAGGCGCGCGGCATCCGCATCGTCGATGTGCGCGACGAGGCGAACGCGGTGTTCGCCGCCGATGCGGTGGCGCGCCTGACCGGGGTGCCCGGCGTGGCCGCGGTGACCGCCGGCCCGGGCCTCTCCAACACCATCACCGCGCTCAAGAACGCGCGGCTGGCGCAGTCCCCGGTCATTCTGCTCGGCGGCGCCGCACCTACCGCGCTGCAGGGCCGCGGCGCGCTGCAGGACATCGACCAGCGTCCGCTGATAGCCCCGCACGTGAAGCTGTTCACCAAGATCCGCAGCGTGCGCGCGCTCGGGCCCGCGCTGGAGGAAGCGTTCGCAGTGGCGCGCGCGGGGGTGCCGGGGCCGGTGTGCATCGAGTGCCCGGTCGACCTGCTCTACGACGAGGCCAGCATCCGCCAGTGGTACGCCGAAGCGGCCGGGAAAGGCATGAGCATTCCCGACCGGCTGCTGCGCTTCTATCTCAACCGGCATGTGCGCAAAATGTTCGCCGGCAGCACCGAGGTGGCGCCGCCGCAGGTGCGCGCAGTCGCGCCGCCGGAAGTGAGCGCATCGCGGGTGAGCGCCGCCGCGGCAGCGCTTGCAGGCGCCGAGCGGCCGCTGCTCGTGATCGGCAGCCAGGCGCTGTCGCTCGCAGCCGAGGCGCCGCGCATCGCCGCCGCGGTGGCGCAGCTGGGCATTCCGGTCTACCTCTCGGGCATGGCGCGCGGCCTGCTCGGTCCGGACCACGTGCTGCAGATGCGCCATGCGCGCCGCAATGCGCTGCGCGAGGCCGATTGTGTGCTGCTTGCGGGCGTGCCCTGCGATTTCCGGCTCGACTACGGCCGCCACGTGCGCCGCAGCGCGACGCTGATTGTCGCCAACCGCAGCGCGAAAGAGGCGCGCATGAACCGCAGGCCGGACATCGCGGCGATCGGCGATGCCGGCCTGTTGCTCGAGCGCCTCGCGGCGCCGCTGGCGCAGGCCGGCCGGCGCTGGACCTCCTGGATCGAGGAGCTGCGTACGCGCGACCTCAAGCGCGAGGCCGAAATCGAGGAGCAGGCGGCAGCGCCGGGCGAGCATGTCAATCCGATCGCTTTCCTGCGGGCGCTGGACCATGCCGCCGGCGAGAACGCAGTGATGGTGGCCGACGGCGGCGATTTCGTCGCCACCGCCTCCTATATTCTGCGGCCGCGCGCGCCGCTGTCCTGGCTGGACCCGGGCGTGTTCGGCACCCTGGGCGTGGGCGCGGGTTTCGCGCTTGGCGCGGCCTTATGCCGTCCGGGAAGCGAAATCTGGATCATCTACGGCGACGGCGCCTGCGGTTACAGCCTGATCGAGTTCGACAGCTTCGTGCGCCATGGCATTCCGGTGATCGCAGTCGTCGGCAACGATGCGGGCTGGACCCAGATCGCGCGCGAACAGGTGAAAATGCTGCACGACGATGTCGGCACGGTGCTCGCGCGCACCGCCTACCACGAGGTCGCGGCCGGATTCGGCGCCGAAGGCATCCTGGTCAAGACCATGGCAGAGGTGCCTGCCGCTCTGGCGCGGGCGCGCGCGGCGGCCGCGGCCGGCAAGCCGGTTTTGCTCAACGTCTGGCTGGACAAGACCGACTTTCGCGAGGGCTCGATTTCGATGTAGCGCGCTGTGGGATCGAGTTTGCTCGCGCCTATACCTTGACGCGGATGCCGCGAAACATGCGCACTGCAGTTTCGCCGCCGCGATAGTAGCCCGGGACGCGCACGGTTTCGGCGAAACCCTGATCGAGATAAAAGCGGCGCGCACCCAGGTTGGTCTCGCGCAACTCCAGCCGGATGCTGGCGATACCGGCGGTGAGCGCGGTTTCGGTGAGCCATTCGAGCATGCGCCGGCCCACGCCCTGGCGCTGGCAGTCGGGGCGCACCGCGAACAGCGACAGGTGGGCGTGCTCCTCGCCGAACTGCATGATGGCGAAACCGGCGAGCGGCGCGCCGTCGCGTGCCGTCAGCACCAGGGTATCGCGCTGTGCGAGATTGCGCGCCACGCGCTCCGGCGTCCACGTCCAGGGCAGTCCGGTTTCGATCAGCTCGCGCGACATCACCGCGATCAGTGCCGCATCCGCGGGTAGGGCGAGCCCGAGCGCGAGTTTGCGCAACGCCTTCACCGCAGCCCGAACTCCTGCGCCAGCAATTCATAGGACCTCAGACGGCTGGCGTAGTCGCCGGTGATGGTGAGCAGCATCAGCTCGTCGGCGTCGAACTGCTCGCGCAATTCGATCAGGCGCGCGCGCACCTGGCGCGGGTCGCCGATCACGGCGCGCGCGCGCTGCGCGCGGATATAGGCG
>JAAOZY010000161.1 GCA_012274205.1 Betaproteobacteria bacterium | reverse complement strand
GCGCGAGAACTTACCGGCGTCATCACCTTGCAGGCTGGCGACGAGACGAGCGCGTTCAACCGGCAGCCGTTTGGCTTTGTGCAATTTATGGTGGACTGCTCGGTGATACTCAACCATAGCGTGGTACGCGGCGTGTCGCAACGCAATCTGCGCGTGCAGAAGTATCGCGGCTCGGGCTACGATGAGGACGAATCACCGTTCCTGATAGGCGGGAGCGGAATCGAGGTCGCAGGCGCGCGCGCGCTGAGCCGCGTGGTCGCCAATGTGAGCACTGAGCGCGTTTCCAGTGGCGTGCAGCGGCTCGATACCATGCTCGGCGGCGGCTACTACCGCGGCGCCATCGTGCTGATCACCGGCTCCCCTGGCACCGCAAAGACGACTCTGGCTGGTGCGTTTGCAGAGGCCGCCTGCCGGCGCGGCGAGCGCACCCTGTTCGTCAGTTTTGATTCTGAGAATACCGAAGTGGTCCGTAATCTGGCCTCGACCGGAATCCGGCTGGACAAATTTGTCAGGAACGGGTGCTTGCGCATGATTTCGGCCCGCAGCATCACCGGCAGCGCGGAGACCTACCTGGCGCGCATCAAGACCTTGGCACAGGAGCATCGCGCCCGTTGCGTGGCGATCGATCCGGTGTCCACCTGGTCCAAATCCGGCAGTGACCTGACCGAGCACAGGGTGGCGGAACGCTTGATTGGCTGGTCGAAAGCAGTGGACGTCACCCTGGTCTGCACCAAGGTGCGCGACGAAATATCCGGCCAGTTGGAGGCCGGCTTGCCGCCGCAGATTTCGACCCTCGCGGACACATGGATTGACCTCAATTACCTGGTGCAGGCCGGGGAGCGCAACCGCGGCTTGTCCATCATCAAGTCGCGCGGCACGGCGCATTCCAACCAGGTGCGCGAGCTGATCCTGAGCGATGCGGGCGTGACTCTTACCGACGCCTACACCGCGGGCGGTGAAGTGCTGATGGGCACGCTCCGCTGGGAAAAGGAACGCGCCGAGCGGGTCGTGCATGAGGCCGCCGAAGTCGCCGCGAAGTTGAAGAGCGTCAAACTCGACGCCGAGGAGGCGGAGCTCGAAGTGCGCTTGAAGGCGCTGCAGACAGAGCTCGTGGCGAAGCAGGTGGAGAAGGCCCTGTTGGTCCGCACCACGCAAAGCGACAAGGGCGAGCTGTCACGCGGACACACGCAGATGAAGGAATTGCGCGGGGCCGATGCGGCGACTTCGGGACGAAAAGTGAGCCCCTCATGAGCCGGCGCGCCGTGTTCAAGTTCCGGATTTATGTCGCTGGCGACGCACTGAACTCGGCGCAGGCGCTCGCAAACCTGACCGCGCTTTGCCTGAAATACCTGCCGGATCGGCACGAGATCGAAGTCGTGGACGTGTTCCGGGAACCCAAGCGCGCGCTCGCAGACGGCATTTTCATGACGCCGACTCTACTCAAGCTCGCGCCGTCCCCGGTCAGAAAAATCGTCGGCACGCTCAGCCAGTTGCAGCCCGTGTTGCAGGCATTAGGGCTACAACCCATCACAGCATGAAACGCAAAGAGCCATACCCTCCGGCGGATGCGGACCAGGAAATATCGGCACTGATCGAGACGCTGCACCGGACCGGGCAGCGCCTGGAGGAAATCACGGCGGGCGAAGTGGACGCGGTGGCCGACCGCGAGGGCCGGACCTTCCTGCTGCGGCACGCGCAGGAGCTGTTGCGCCATAGCGAGGCCGCCAAGCAGGCCGCCATCCTCAACGTGCTGCCGGCGCATATCGCATTGCTCGATAGCCAAGGTGTCATCATCTCGGTGAACGAGGCCTGGCGGCGATTCGGCAGCGAGAATGGACTCCGAAGTCCGGATGCCGGAATCGGCCTCAATTACCTCGAGATTTGTGCGCGTGCACGCGGAGACGATGCATCCGAGGCGCCCAAAGTGGAAACAGGCAACACAGGGGACGCCAACCTGGTTGCGCGTATCGGTGCGGATCACTTTGCTACGGTGCTGCCGGAAGTAAAGCAAGGAGGAGATGGGGCGCGGCTTCTCGAGGAACGGATCAAAGCATTTATGGACCATCCGTTCCGCCTGAATGACGCAGTGTTCCGGATCGCGGTCAAGGTCGGCGTAGCCGTGTTCCCGGAGGACGGCGCCGACGCCGACATCTTGTTCAGACACGCCGAGGCGGCGCTCAAAAAAGCCAAGGCGAGCGGCGAGCGCTACCTGTTCTACACGCAGACCATGACCGAGGCAGCGGCGGGCAGGCTCACTCTGGAAAATCAATTGCGCAATGCGCTGGACAACGAAGAGTTCGTGCTGCATTACCAGCCCAAGGTGGACCTGGTGAGCGGAAAAATCACCAGCGCCGAGGCGCTGATCCGCTGGAACGATCCGCGCACGGGGCTGGTGCCACCGGGCCGCTTCATCCCGATCCTGGAAGAAACCGGAATGATCTATGAAGTCGGGCACTGGGCGGTACGCAAGGCGATCTCAGACTACCTGCGCTGGCGTGCCGCGGGGCTGCCCGCCAACGCCTTTGACGCCTTTGGCAACCATGTCGTGGTAACGCCGCACGCCGACGTCCTTCTTGGCTTCGTCATCGGCGACGACACCTTCGATCATTACCTTGCCGCCTGGCATATTGAGGCCACCGCGCCTGTTGACGGCATCGATCGCGAGGAGCGCGCCTTCCTTCTGCGTTTCGGCCACCGCCGCAAAATTGCCGGTCAGCGGCAGCAGAATGCCCACCTGTATTTTGACCGGTGTGACAGCGAGCGACGCCCCGGCTCCAAATACATTGCAAAACAGGAAAATCGACAGCGCGGTAAAAAGCTTGTTCATGTTTATTCCTTCATTCACGGCAACGTGAAAGCAACAGCACATTAAACACCGGGTCGAAGGCGCTGGCGGCGGAATGACGGTGTTCGTTACAGCCCATGACTCCTCCGCCTCGGCCGCGATAATGCACGCGCGGTGCGCGCACAGTTTTTTGCAAATCCAGGATGCGCAACCGGCAGCGGCCGCGCTTTTGTCTGGATCAACCAAGCAGCCGGTACGCGCCTAAGCGCAAGTGACCGCATATTCCTCAAGCATTATCCACCGGGGGGGTATCGAAATCCGAAATACCCGCCTGTGTCTGCAACAACTCCGCAAACTGTTCGGCCGGCACTGGTTTGTTGAAATAAAACCCCTGCAACTCGGCGCAGGCATGCTCGCGCAAAAAGTCGGCCTGCTCCTTCGTCTCCACGCCTTGGGCAACGACCGTCAAACTCAGGGCCCCGCCCATCGCTATAATGGCAGCAGTCAGATTTTTGTCTTGCGCGCTACCGGCGACGTCACGGATAAGCGATCGATCGATCTTGATGGTGTCGAGCGGGAACTGCTTGAGCGTGGCGACCGATGAATATCCGATTCCGAAATCGTCAACAGCGATCCGGACTCCCAGTCCCTTGAGCGCGCTTAATATCCGCAGCGTCTTTTCGATATTTTGCATCAACATGCTCTCGGTAAATTCGAGTTCCAGCAGATGTGCGTCCATGCCGGATGCATCAAGTATCGATGTGAGGTCGGGCAACAGATTCTCATCAAAGAACTGGCGCGACGTCAGGTTGACGGCAATGCTCAGATGAGGCAAACCCTGCTTTTGCCAGGCGACGTTTTGCAGGCACGCGGTCTTGAGCACCCACCTCCCGATCGGCACCATCAGACCCAACTCCTCCGCGACAGGGATGAATTTCATTGGCGCCACCATGCCGAGATCGGGGTGCTTCCAGCGCAGCAGCGTTTCCATGCCGGTAATCCGGCCGTCGGCTAAATTCCTTTTCGCTTGATAGTAAAGCTCAAACTCGTGGTTCTCTACGGCGTGACGCAGGCGCGATTCCAAGGTGAGCCGCTCGAGCGAATCCGCATTGAGTTTCGCGGAATAAAACTGGTAATTGTTCTTGCCTTCTTCCTTCGCCCGATACATTGCGATGTCCGCATTTTTGGTTAGCGTCTCCTCATCGAGTCCGTCTTGCGGATAGGTGCAGATACCCACGCTCGCCGTGACACGGTATTCCTGGCCATGCAAGACAAATGGCTTGGCAATGGCGGAAAGTATTTTCTGCGCTACTGTCGCCACGTATTTTTCCTGATCCAGTTCCGGCAGCAGCACTACGAACTCGTCCCCTCCCAGCCGGGCGACGGTATCGCTTTCGCGCAGACAACCCTTGAGTCTGGTCGCGGCCTCCTGCAGCAATTGGTCCCCGGCCTCGTGCCCGAGGGTGTCGTTAATATGCTTGAATCGGTCGAGGTCGAGAAAGAGTACCGCCAACTGTCTGTTGAAGCGATGCGCCTCGTGGATGCTTTGGGTCAAAAGCTTGGTGAACAGGCTGCGATTCGGCAGCGTCGTGAGGCTGTCGTGATAAGCGAGATATTGAACACGTTCGGCATTGGCCGCATGCTCTTCGACTGCGCGCAAGCGGCTCTGCGCCAGCTGCCAGCTCATGCGGCCCAATATCGCGACTATCGCGATGAGCAAGATGCTGCCCGCGGTCGCCGCCCAAAGGATGGCGTGCTGATTCTTGCGGGCGCTCGCCAATTGCTCGTCCTGTGCGAGCCCGACGATAACCGCCACAGGGAAATCAGAGAGACGGCGTATGCTGACGTAGCGTGCCACGCCGTCCCATGCGTTCGTCACTAGTACGGCTTCGCCGTCCGCTGCCCCCGACGCATAATTGACCGTTACGCCGACCAATAGCGTTTTGCCGGTGCTCCCTGCCCGGATAGAACCGTCGTTTCCGACCAACCCGAGCAGCCCGCGCTCGCCCAATTGTTTAGTATCATAGGCGCTGACGAAATACGCGGCATCCACGTCAACCATCACGATACCGGCAAACGTCCCGTCGTCCGCGTTCAGCCTGCGGCTGAAATACTGTTTCCATACTTCGGAGTCCGCGCTGCGCTGCGGCATGCCGACGGTGAAGGCATCGATGTGGCGCTGCAATATCTGGAAGTAATCCCGGTCTCCAACGTACGACGATTTCGACGGCCGTGTGCTTGCCACGACGTTGCCATCGGCGTCTGTGATACTAACGCCGAACACGGCGTCCGACGGCAACAATGACCTGCTCTTCAGATCAGAGAGATTGATCTGCGCCTTTTTGAATTCGACGGTGTATTTGACCAGCTTCAGCGTGTAGTCGATCTCGCGCAACGTGCGCACCATTCGCGCTTCGTAAGTTTTGGCCAATTCCCCGGCTATCGCGACTGCTTCGCGTTCCGCTCCCGCGCGTTCGACATTGATGAGGTGTAGCGTCGTCCCCCAGACCACGCCCAAAATGAGAACGGCAATTGCCGGGAACAGAACCTGCGGCTCCGTTGCCCGGTTCGCCCAGCGTCGAAGACTGGCGCCCGCCGCAATTAATGCACTTCCCCAACTCATCGCATTTCTCTATTTGATGGTTTCGCTACCCTGGCGTTGCAAAGAAAATCTCATTGGATATCGGTGCCCATTCGCCGTTGCGAGACACCTTCTATACGCCGACAGCCAAACTGTCATAAATCGGGTACCGAGCGCTATGTTCGTCTCGCACGAAACTAGAGAGGCTGCACCCCCGGGCCCGGCAAGCTCCCAAAGAGGTGCAACGTCTCGAATGAATAGACGGCGGTGTTGTAGCAGTCAATCGAAGTCAATTTGCCAGGCACGTTCATTCGTCACCCGGCGGCAGGCGGAGCAAGGAATCTGGACTCGAAGACCTCGACCGGCACCGGCTTGCTGAACAAAAAGCCCTGAAACTCATCGCACTTGAGCAAGCGCAGCAGGCGCGATTGCTCCTCGGTTTCGACCCCCTCCGCCACCACCTTGAGCTTGAGTGAATGCGCCAGGTTGATGACGGTGGACACCAGTGCCAGCCCTTCGGGTCCGGCGGTCATATCGATCACGAAGGAGCGATCGATCTTGAGCGTGTCCACCGGCAGCTTGGCGAGGTAGCTGAGCGAGGAAAAGCCTGTGCCGAAGTCGTCGATCGCGATGGTCACGCCCAGGTCGCGGATCGCCCCCAGGCTGGCTATAGTGCCCTTGACGTCCTCCATGATTAGGCTTTCCGTGATCTCCAGTTCCAGTCCTGCCGCCGCCTGCGCGTCGATGGCGATCACGTCCCTGATCTCGTCGATGAAGCCGCGGTTCCGCAGTTGCAGTGGCGACACGTTCACCGCAATGCGCACCGCAGGCAGGCCCGCGGCGCGCCAGCGCAGGTAGTCCGCGATCGCCTGGCGCAGCGCCCAGCGCCCGACGTCATAGATCAGCCCGGTTTCTTCCAGGACCGGGATGAACCGCCCCGG
>JAAOZY010000160.1 GCA_012274205.1 Betaproteobacteria bacterium | reverse complement strand
CTGGTCGGGCCGCTGAGTTTTCGCCTTGACGACGGCGAACTGAAGCGCGCCGGCCTTGATTATCACGAATACGCCACGCTGATCGTGCACAAGGACTGGGAAGCCGCCTGTGCACACCTGCGCGGCCGGCGCGTATTCGCCTTCTCCACACGCGCGCTGCGCCGCCATACCGAGCCAGAATACCGCGCCGGCGACGCGCTGCTGTTCGGACCGGAAACGCGCGGCCTGCCGCCGGAGATACTAACGAGCGTGCCGGCCGAGCAGCGCCTGCGCCTGCCGCTGCGACCGGGCAACCGCAGCCTCAATCTTTCCAATGCGGTAGCGGTGGCGGTCTACGAAGCCTGGCGCCAGCAGGGCTTCGCCGGGGCCGCCTAGACCTGCCTCTTGCCTTAGCTCTCGCTCTTCGGGTCGCGCGCGAGCAGTTGCTCCACCGCCTCGCGCGGCGTGGCCCGGCCCGACAGTACGGCGCACACGGACTGGGTGATCGGCATGTCGATGCCCAGCTGTGCCGCGCGCTTCTCCACCGCAGCAGCGGTGTACACGCCTTCGGCCACATGCCCAAGTTCGCGCAGGATGTCCTCCAGCTTGCGTCCCTGCGCCAGCGCGAGTCCCACGCGCCGATTGCGCGACAGCTCGCCGGTGCAGGTCAGGATCAGATCGCCGGCGCCGGTGAGCCCGGTAAAGGTCGCGGGACGGCCGCCGAGCCTCACGCCGAGCCGCGTAATCTCGGCCAGTCCGCGTGTAATCAGCGCGGCGCGCGCATTGGCGCCGAGGCCGAGGCCATCGGCAATGCCGGTAGCAATGGCCATGACGTTCTTGACCGCGCCGCCGATCTCCACGCCGGCAAGGTCGCTGCTGTAGTAGACGCGCAGGCGCGCGCCGTGCAGTGCGCGCGCGGCGGACTGGCTGAAGCCGGCGTCGGCCGAGGCCAGCGTGAGCGCCGTCGGCAAGCCGCGCGCGACCTCCAGCGCAAAACTGGGGCCGGAGAGCACGCCATAGGCGCTGCCGGGTGGCAGGATGCGCGCAGCGATCTGGTGCGCCAGCTCGGCGCTTTGCGGTTCGAAACCCTTGCACAGCCATATCAGCGGCTTTCCCAGCGGCGCAAGGCGCGCGAGCATGTGCGCAAGCGCCGCCGTGGGCGTTGCTACCAGCAGCAATTCTGCGCAGGCGCTTGCCGCGGCAAAATCCGCTTCGATCGCGAGCTGCGGCGGCAGTTCGATTTCAGGCAGATAGCGTTCGTTGCGGCGTGCGCGGGCGATGGCGCCGCACTGCGCAGGATCGCGGCCCCACAGCAGGGTGTTGTGCCTCGCGCTGAGGCTGGCAGCGATCGCCGTGCCCCAGGCGCCGGCGCCCAGTACGGAAATTCTCATGAAAATCGAGACCGGCGGGCGCGCCTGCGCGCTACAGCCCCCACACCTGGTTTGTGCGCACGTAGCCGCTTTGGCCGTCGCGGTGGCGCACCTTCACCCAGGGCCCCACGCCGAGTTCAACCACCTCCAGCGCCACCCCCTGGCGCGCCTGAAACACCAGCGCCGCGGCGTCTTCGGGTTTCGCGCGCATATCCGCCATGGGCACGGTAACGAGCGCCGTGCGCGTGTCGGACAGATCCTTCTTCTCCACCCAGGCAAGATCGCCGGCAACATCGCGCACCTTGGTCCAGTTGTCCACCTGGACAATGATTTCCACCGGGTAGAGCTTGCTCGCCACGAACAGTTTGTTCGCCTTGACCGAAGGCGCGTCGTACATGATCACGGCACTCTCGCCGATGGAACGAAATTCCCCCGCCGCGGCCGCCTGTGCGGCGATCAGCAGGACCAGTGCGAGGGTGCGGCGCATGCCGGCAGTATTCATGTCAAAGCGCGCACTCAGTGCGCGATTTCGATTTTGGGCGCGGCCTGCTCCTGCGCCTGCTGCAGCCGCTGCAGGTAAATCGCTTCGAAATTCACCGGCGCCAGATATACCGGCGGAAAGCCGGCGCGGGCGATGACGTCCGACACCGCCTCGCGCACATAGGGAAAGAGTATGTTCGGGCAGGCGGTCGCGAGCAGCGCCTCCAGGTCGGATTCCGGCACGTTGCGCACCTGAAAAATGCCGGCCTGCGCCGCTTCCACCAGGAACATGGTCTTGTCGCCCGTCTTGGCGGTAACGGTGACGGTCAGCACCACCTGATACAGGCCTTCGCCTATGCTCCCGCCCTCGTTATGCAGCTGCACATCCACTTGCGGCTGCTCGCCCGACAGGAACACCTGCGGCGCGTGCGGTATCTCCAGCGACAAGTCCTTGACGTAGATCTTCTCGATGCCGAATGTCGGCTGCTGTTGCGGTTCGTTCATTTGTTTTCCAGTGATTGTTGGACTTTGTACCAAGCGCGAGGATCCCACCCCTCATATTCCTGGCGCCAGAGAGCGTTTCGACAAGGCTGAAACGGCCCGCGGGTATTGTGCCGCCGCCCTCAGGCCTGGCCGCGCAGCAGAGGATCGAGCTTGCCGGCGCGGTCGAGCGCCGCCAGATCGTCGAAACCGCCGACGTGGAACTCGCCGATGTAGATCTGCGGCACCGTGCGCCGGCCGGTTTTCTGCATCATCTCGTCGCGCCGCGCCGGATCCAGGTCGATGCGGATTTTCTCGATCTCGGCGACGCCCTTGGACTTGAGCAGCATCTCGGCGCGCTGGCAGTAAGGGCAGACGGCGGTGCTGTACATGCTGATTTTTGGCATCTATCGATCCGCCATTGCATTGCGTTGGTTCACAGGCTCGATTCTAAGGCATTTTGCCGTGCTATTCATCGCCGCAGCCCGATTTGCGCGCCGCCGCCCGCAGCGGCGTCCGCCCCGGCGGCGAGACGCTCGACGCGGCGGCCGGCCAGGTAGAGCACGTCGAGATCGCACGACACCAGAAAAGCCAGCGCCTCCTGCGGCGTCTCGATGATCGGTTCGCCCGGGCCGTTGAACGAGGTATTGAGCAGCACCGGCGCGCCAGTCAGGCGATGGAACGCTTCGAGCAGCCGCCGGAACGCGCCGTCGCCGGGGCCCACCGTTTGCACGCGCGCCGAACCGTCCACGTGGGTAATCGCGGGCATGTCCGGCCGCTCGACGCTGGCGGTAAACAACATGTGCGGCGAGGGCAGCGGGCAGCCCGAAAACCAGTGCGGCGCTTCTTCTTCGAGCACCGCCGGCGCGAACGGCCGCCACAATTCGCGCCCCTTGATGCGATTGACCCGCTCCCAGTTCGCTCCGTGGCGCGCATCGGCGAGTATCGAACGGTGGCCGAGGGCGCGCGGGCCCACCTCGCTCCTGCCTTCGAACCAGCCGATCACCCTGTTTGCCGCGAGATCGGCTGCCGCCGCCTGTTCCCAGCTCTCGGGGGCGGTCGCGCGCACGCGCCCGGCATACTCGTCCAGCGCCGCGTCCAGCTGCGCCGGCCCATAGTTGCGTCCGACATAGGGCAGCGGTCCGCGCGCCTGCGCGGACGCTTGCGGCAGCGGCTGTTCCAGCACGTTGTGATAGGCGAACAGCGCGCCGCCGATCGCCAGGCCGCTGTCGTCGCAACAGGCCTCGACGCGCACTTCGGTGTAAGCGCTCTCGCGGAACAGGCGCGAGTTGGTAGGACAGTTCAGCGCCGTGCCGCCGGAGCAGCACAGGTTGCGGTTGGCCAGACCGATGTCTGCGCCGATGCGGCGCAGCTGCGCCACCGCCGCCAGCAGCGTCTCCTCGAACAGCAGCTGCGTGCTCGCCGCAATGTCCGCATTGACCGGCGCAGTCATGCGCGTGGTATCGGCAAGCGCCTCCATGTCATAGCCGAGACGGCGCGCCTGCGCGAGGCAATGCTGCCACCAGTCGGCAAACGGCTCGACCACGCCGCGCCGCTCCAGGTCGAAGGCATTGCCGACGAATTTCGCATCGAAAAAGCGCGGCTCACCATAGGGCGCGAGCCCCATCAGCTTGCCCGCCGCCCCGCGCAGCGCGAAGCCGATGGCGTTGCCGACGCGCGTATACAGCGCGCCCGCCACCAGATGGTGCGGCGTCAGCGGAAGCAGTTTGTGCTCCTCGCCGTAATAGAACATGCCGTTGTTCGGGCCGCAGCGGAACACGGCGCCGTCGTGCGTGAAGATCGAGGCGTGGCGCAGGCCCGAGGTGTAATAGCCGGAAGCGGCATGCGCCGCATGGTGCTGCACCATGCAGCCGGGAATGCGCCGTCCGCGCAGCACCAGCGTCACCGGATAGTGCAGCCCGAAGCGGGTGTAATCGTTGTCTTTGAGTTCGGCATAATTGCGCGCGCCGATTTCTTCCAGCGTCGGCTCGCCGTCCCACAGGCTGGCGTGGACATAGTCGAGTAGATAGCCGCTGACCCGGCTCGCATCCTTGCTCCGCCGTCGATATTCAGGGTAAAGCTCGCGGTGGATCTCGGACGGTTGCAGCGGATCATAGATGCGCTCCAGCGCCTCGCCCACCAGCCGCGAGCGCACGTCGACGCCGCGCGCCTCGAACAGTTCCTGCAGCGACGAGTAGCCGCGGTCGTCCGGATGGGGCTGCGGCAGCAGCGCAAGCGCGCTGGTGTCGTCGGCGACGAGTTCGTAGTTCTGGGTCGAGGTGACGGCGCAGTAGTCGATGTCGCCCGGCCCGATGCCGGCCTCGGCCAGCGCCAGGTCGATGTGCGCGAGGTCGAGACTGAACGCGTGCTTCACCCGGGTGAGGCGTTCGCGCAGCAGATGCACCAGCACGCGCCCGTCGCGCACCACGGCGACGCCGGCGTCGTGCCCGAAGTGCAGGCCGAGAACGTTCACCCCGTCGTTCCGGCTCGGCGCCGCCCGAACGATCCGCCGCGATTGACTAGCGCGGCGCCGCGGACGCGGCAGCCCCTATTTGGAGGCCATTTCGGAATTACCGGAATGGCCTTTGAGTTAGGGGAGTATGAGGGGAGGTATCCCCTCATTTTCTGCTAGATCCTATTTCTGCACCGGCAGGCCGGCCTGTTGCCAGGCCGAAAATCCGCCGCTCAGGACGACGACCTTGGAAAAGCCGCGCTTTTTCAGCGTCGCGGCGGCGGTGCTGGAGCGATTGCTGGTGGCGCAATACACGATCACCGGCTTGTCCTTGAACTTCTCGATATCGCCAATCCGCGCCTCGAGCTGCGACAAGGGCAGCCCGCGCGAATTGAGGATATGCGACTGCGCATATTCCGCCTGTTCGCGCACATCGAGCACCAGCGCGTCCTCGCGGTTGATCAATTGGGTCGCCTCGAGCGTATTCACCGAGGGCCCGCCGGCGCCGCGGCGCAACAGCGGCAGTATCAGCATGGTGCCGCTGGCCAGCGCTATCGCGACCAGAAAAATATTGTCCATTACGAATTTCACGCCAGCTCCCGGAAGGTGATGATCAAATTTTGGGGATCGCCCGAGGTTTTTCCCGCCACGCGGGGTAGAGGTCCATTCATCGGCCGCCGCGCAGGTGCCACGCCTCAACAAGGTCCGTCAGCGGTTTGCGCTAGCGTAATATTATAAAATATTCGCAAGCGCACCGTACGGTAAATAGGGATGGCCATGAAGAAACTCATACTGCTCAGGCACGGCGAGTCGGTCTGGAACAAGGAAAACAGGTTTACCGGGTGGACCGATGTCGATCTGACGCCGAAAGGCGTGGAAGAGGCGGCAAAGGCGGGTGAACTGATGCGCGAGGCCGGTCTCGTGTTCGACCTGGCCCACACCTCGGTGCTGCGGCGCGCGATCAAGACGCTGTGGCTCGCGCTCGAGCGCATGGACCTGATGTGGATACCCATATTGCACTCCTGGCGCCTGAACGAACGACATTACGGCGCACTGCAGGGACTGAACAAGGCCGAGACCGCGGCCAAGTTCGGCGATGCGCAGGTGCTTGCGTGGCGGCGCAGCTACGACGTGCCGCCACCCGCGCTGCAGCCGGACGATGCGCGCTTTCCCGGCGCCGATCCGCGCTACCGCAGCCTTGCGCCGGCCCAGGTGCCGCTGACCGAATGTCTCAAGGATACGGTGGCGCGCGTGCTGCCTTACTGGAACCAGACGATCGCGCCGGACATGCGCGCGGGCAAGCGCGTGCTCGTCGCCGCGCACGGGAATTCGATACGCGCGCTGGTGAAATACCTGGACAAAGTAAGCGACACGGACATTGTCGGCCTCAACATCCCCACCGGCGTGCCGCTGGTGTACGAACTGGACGACGCCCTCAAGCCGCTGCGCCACTACTACCTCGGCGATGCGGCCGAGGTCGAAAAAGCCATGCAGGCAGTCGCGAATCAGGGCAAGGCGAAGACTTGATCGCGCCGCGGGGCAGGCGCGCTGCGCACAGGGGACTCGGTCCGTTCCTGCGCGCAGCGCGCCTGCCCTGCTGCAGAGCTGCACTTCTGGCGCTGGCCTGCGCCGGCGTGCAGCCGGCATGGGCCGCGGACAAGGTCGAGCTGGACGCCTTGCGCGGCCGCATCGAATCGCTGAAACATAAGCTCAGCGGCTCCGAGGAGAACCGGACGGAGGCGAGTGACGCGCTGCGCGAGTCCGAACGCGGCGTATCCGAGGCCAACCGCACGCTGCGCGATCTGGGCGCGCAACAGCGCGCGGCACGCGCCGATCTCGAGCGCCTGGGCGGGCAATCGAGCCTGCTCGAGCGCAGCATCGCCGCGCAACAGCGCGAGCTCGGACAACTGCTCGCCATGCGCCATGTGTCGGGCCGGCAGGACTACCTGAGGCTGCTGCTGTCGGGGCGCGACCCCAACCAGACCGCGCGCGAACTCTACTATTTCGGCTATATCTCGCGCGCCCAGGCCGATTTCATCCGCGCGCTGCGCAAAAACCTGGCCGGCCTGGCCCAGCTCACCCAGGAAGCACGCGCCAAGAGCGCCGAACTGGCCGAGCTCGAGTCGCGTCAGCGCGCGGGCCGCAAGGAACTGCTCGCGCAGCAGGCCGAGCGGCGCCGGGTGCTGGCCAAGCTCGCAACCAAAATCCGCTCGCAGCGCCGCGAGATCAAATCGCTCCAGCGCGACGAATCGCGCCTGTCGCGCCTGGTCGAGGAGATCGGCAAGGCGATTTCCCCCGGCTCCGGCTGGGGGCGCAACGAGAAACTGCCCGAATCGGGGCGCGGCGGCGGCACATTCGCTTCGCTCAAAGGAAAACTCAGGCTGCCGACCCGGGGGGAACTAATCAACCGCTTCGGCAGTCCACGTAGTGGCAGCGGGCTGAGTTGGAAGGGTTTGTTCATCCGCGGCGCCAGCGGCCAGGAAGTCAGGGCGGTCGCGGCGGGCCGCGTGGTGTTCGCGGAATGGATGCGCGGCTTCGGCAATCTGCTGATTATCGACCACGGCCAGAGCTATCTTACGATCTACGGCAACAACGAGGCTCTGCTCAAGCAAGTGGGCG
>JAAOZY010000159.1 GCA_012274205.1 Betaproteobacteria bacterium | reverse complement strand
GCTGCAGCGCGCGCTGCGCTACGTCCCGGCGGCGGTGTTCTCGGCCATTCTCGTGCCGGCACTGGTACTGACCGAGGGTGCGCTGGACATCGGCCTGGACAATCCACGCCTGTTTGCCGGCATCCTCGCCGGCGTCATCGCCTGGCGCACGCGCAACACACTGATTACCATCGTGACGGGCATGCTGGCGCTGCACTTCTTCCGCTACCTGGTGAATTAAGGCGCAGTTGCGGTCGCTGAATTCTCGCCCGCGGCAGTTCAACACCAAGCTGAGCTGCGCAATAGCGCTGAGCCGGTCGGCCAGCCGCACCAAATAGTTTCGGCACCCAAGGACATCCGGGCGCTGCGATACCTCAGGCGCCAAAAGAAAAAGGACCCTCGCAGGTCCTTCTTCTTTCCCCACAATTCCAGGCTTATTTCTTGCCACCCTTGTGACCCGGGTCACCCGGCTTGTTGTGGTCTTCATCGTTCGAACCGAAAGGCCACTGGATGCCATGGTCCGATTTGCCCGGATCGCAGCCTTCGGAGCCGTTGCCGACGCCCTGGTTGCATTTCTTGTGATCTTTATCATGCCCATGGTGCTTGTGGTCCTTGTGATCCCCATGGTGTTTCTTGGGCTTGCAGGACGGGGAGGGCTCCGACAGTGCGTCGCAGCCGATGACGCTGGTACCGGTCATGGTCACGGCGACGTTCGCCAAGGCTCGGCCGGTCAGGGTTCCACCGGTCGTGGTAATGGACCCGCCGCTGGCGTCACCCGCGAGGATGTTTCCGCTGAGTGCCGAAGTTGTCATCGTCACGCCGGCGCTCGGTACCCAGTACACGTTGCACGCTTGTCCGCCGCCAGCCATGACCACCGAAAAGTTGGTGCCGGTGAGGGCTGCCCCGATGTTGAAGACCCAGACCGCGTTTGCATCGCCACCGGCGTCCAGGGTCAATACGCCCGTTCCCGTCAAGGCGGTGGCGGCACCGGTACAGTAGACACCGGGGGCCAGCGTCACGGGGCCCGTGATCGTGCTAAGCAAACCACCGGTGCAAGCCATGCCCTTGAGCGTATCGTAGGCGCTGAGGAAGTCCTCGTTCGCCGCGTCTGCGGCCACGTTGGTCGCAGGTGGCGTTGCACCCGCAATTACGCAGCCGGTATTCGTGTACGGCACGGCGCTGCCGGGGTAGACGCCTACGTCTCCGACAATCGTGCCGGGCGCGGTACAAGTCACGTTCGTGCCGCCCAAAACCGCGAAATCCGCCGCCGCGCCCAGTGATACCTGGGCCCAGGCCGGAGAAGCGCCGACTAGCAGCGCGACCGTGGCCAGCAAACACCTGGAGAGGTACTTCTGAAGGTCATTCATGTTTTGTTTCCTTTCATAAATATTTCAGGAGGACAAGGCACAATCCCAGGCGGGCGTGTGTCCCGATGCGCCGCATCGGGGTCCCGGCACAGGGATTCTTCCTTCAGCACGACAGGTGGGTCCGTCTTGCGCGGGCCTACTCCTGGACAAGTCTGGATCGACCAGCCGTGAGGTCACCCATCGATAACGCATTTTTAGCGCTTGCGCCCCGAAATGCGCTGTGCGTTGCCGTACATAGGACGAAGAATTTCCCGCGGCCGGAGATATTGCGCAGGGGAACACCGGGCCGGTCGTATTAGAATCTGAACCAATCCATATATTTGCGGTCTCTTGCCGATGTTCCGACAACTACGAGGTCGTCCGATGTTGCGCCGTATTCTTTCGCTGACCCTTGCCCTGTTGCTGCCCGCGTCCCTGCCGGTCCCGGCATACGCGGCTCCGGCGGCGGTCGAATCCACTGCACCGATACGCAAAATCACCTCAGTCGAAGGGATCACCGAATACCAGCTCCCCAACGGTCTGAAAGTACTGCTGTTTCCGGACGCATCGAGCGACACCATCACCGTCAGCGTCACCTACCTCGTCGGTTCGCGCTATGAGGGTTACGGCGAATACGGCATGGCGCATCTGCTCGAGCACATGCAGTTCAAGGGCACGCCGCGCCATCCCGACCCGAAGAAGGAATTTCAGAACCATGGCGCGCGCTTCAACGCCTCGACCTCGTTCGACCGCACCAATTACTACGAAACTCTCGCGGCCAACGAAGCCAATCTCGACTGGGCGCTGGAGCTGGAAGCCGACCGCATGCTCAACTCGCGCATCGCGAAGCAGGATCTGGACAGCGAGATGACGGTGGTGCGCAACGAATTCGAGGCGGGTGAAAACAGCCCGTTCAACGTGCTCGGCGAGCGCATGGCCTCCAGCGCGTACATCTGGCACAACTACGGCCACGCCATCATCGGCGCACGCTCCGACATCGAGAACGTGCCGATCGAGCGCCTGCAGGCTTTCTACCGCAGGTACTACCAGCCCGACAACGCCGTGCTGGTGGTGAGCGGCCGCTTCGACGAAGCCGCGACGCTGGCCGGGATCGAAAAGCATTTCAGCAATCTGCCGAAACCGGCGCGCGTGCTCATTCCCACCTACACGGTCGAGCCGACGCAGGACGGCGAGCGCAGCGTAACCCTGCGCCGCGCCGGCGAAGTGCAGCTCGTGGGTGCGCTCTACCACCTGCCGCCCGGATCGCATGTCGATTTTCCCGCGATCGACATCCTCGTCACTGCGCTTGGCAAAGTGCCGGGGGGGCGCCTGCATCGCGCGCTGGTGCAATCGGGGAAGGCGAGCAGCATTTACGGCGGCGACCAGCAGCAGCGTGAAGCCGGCTACGCCTATTTCGGCGCCAGCCTGCCGCAGAACCTGTCCCTGGATGCGGCGCGCTCGGCCCTTGTCGAAACGCTCGAAGGCATTGCCGCCAAGCCGATCACCGACGAAGAGGTGGAGAGCGCGCGCACCCAGCTCCTCAACGACATCGACATGGCGATGAACAATCCGCGCGAACTCAGCATCGCGCTGTCCGATTTCATCGGCATGGGCGACTGGCGCCTGTTCTTTCTTTACCGCGACGGCCTGCGCCGGGTAAAACGCGAGGACGTGCAGCGGGTCGCGCTGCAGTACCTGAAGCGATCCAACCGCACGCTGGGCGAATTCCTGCCGACGTCAAAGCCCGACCGCGCCGAAATCCCGCCGGTGCCGGATATCGCCACGCTGGTCAAAGACTACAAGGGCGCTGCGCCGGTGGCCGCGGGCGAGCTGTTCGACCCCAGCCCGGCAAACATCGACGCGCGCACTATCGTCAAGCGCCTGCCGGGCGGCATGGAGTTGGGGCTGCTGCCGAAGAAAACGCGCGGCGGCACGGTGGTGGCGCAGCTGGTGCTGCGCTGGGGCGACGAGCAGAGCAAGATGGGCCGCCACACCGCCTGCAGCCTTGCCTCCGCCATGCTCATGCGCGGCACGCGCGAGCACACGCGCGAGCAGCTGCGCGACGAATTCGACCGGCTCAAGGCGAGCGTAAGCGTAAGCGGCAACGGCGCCTCGATCGAAACCCTGCGCCCGAACCTGCCGACGGTACTGCGCCTGGTCGCCGAAATCCTGCGCGAGCCTGCTTTTCCCGCGAGCGAGTTCGAACAGCTCAAGCGCTCGGCACTCGCCAGCGTGGAAAACATGAAAGGCGAGCCCGAAACGCTCGCCAGCATCGACCTCGCGCGCCATCTCAACCCCTACCCGCCCGAGCACTGGCTGTACACGCCGACGCTGGACGAGCGCATGCGCCGGCTGGAATCGGTGCGCATCGAGGACCTGCGCCGCTGCCACGACGATTTTTACGGGGCAAGCAACAGCCAGCTGGCGGTGGTGGGCGATTTCGATGCGCCGCAGATCGCCAGCCTGGCACAGGAGCTGTTCGGCAGCTGGAACAGTCCGCGCCCGTTCCAGCGCATCGTCGAAAGCTATCGCGACGTGCCACCGATGGACCGCAACCTGGAGACCCCGGACAAGGCCAATGCGGTGTTTCGCGCGGCGCTGAACTTGCCGCTGCGCGACGATGCCTCCGACTACCCGGCGCTGGCGCTGGGCAACTACCTGCTCGGCGGCTCGGTCGATTCGCGCCTGTGGCGGCGCATACGCGAACAGCAAGGCCTGTCCTACAGCGTCGGCTCCACCCTCACCCCCGGCACTTTCGACGCCGCCGGCGAATTCGGTATCAGCGCCATCTACGCGCCGCAGAACCGCACGCGCATCGAGTCCGAAATCAAGGACGTGCTGCGCAAGGCCCTGGGCGAAGGCTTCAGCGCAGCCGAGGTGAGCGAAGCGAAGAAGGGCTATCTCGCCCTGCGCAAACTCGGCCGCACGCGCGACGGCGCGCTGGTGGCGCGGCTGGCCAATAACCTCTATCTCGGCCGCAGCTTCGCCTGGGAGGCCGATTTCGATGCCCGCATCGCGGCGCTGAGCCCGCGCGATATCCAGGTGGCGCTGGAGAAGTATCTCGACCCGGAGAAGCTTTCGATCGTCAAGGCCGGAGACTTTACCCACGTCGCCCAGAACGGCGCCCGCGCGAACAAGATGGACTAGTACCCGACAGCCAGGCGCCGCGCAGGCTATGGCAGCTCGTCGTAGCGGATTTGCTCGACTTCCAGCTGTTCGACGCCGGTGGGCGTGCGCAGCGTCACCGTGTCGCCCTCGCGTGCCTTGAGCAGCGCGCGCGCGATGGGCGAGATCCAGCTCACGCGCCCGCGCGCCGGGTCGACCTCGTCCATGCCGACGATGCTCAAAGTGCGCACTTCCCCAGCGCCGTCGCGCACGCTTACCGTGGCGCCAAAAAACACCTGGTCCTGCTCCTGGCCGCTGGAATCCACCACCTCGGCGATCTCCAGGCGCTTGATCAGGAAACGGATGCGCCGGTCGATTTCGCGCAGGCGCTTCTTGCCGTAGATGTAGTCGCCGTTCTCCGAGCGATCGCCGTTCAAGGCCGCCCAGTGCACGACGTTGACGGTCTCGGGGCGCTCCACGTCGAGCAGCTGCTTCAGCTCGGCCTGCAGGCGCGCGTAACCCGCCGGCGTGATGTAATTCTTCACCCCCTGCGGCTGCTGCGCCTCGGGGGCGAAGTCCTCCTCGTCCGCGCCGTCCGGCTCCCTGGTGAATGCCTTGCTCACTGGCTCTCCCGGCTCCTGCTTCAAACTGCCGTTTCAATGGTTGGATTATACTAGCGCCTGTTTGCCATCCCCCCCAAACACCATCGCTAAGCGGAGGAAGTCATGGACTTTCTGCAGGCAAGAAAATACAAAGAATGGGCGCTGGTCGGTCTGGTCGGACTCGCCACGATCTTCGCGCTGCTGCCGGCGGAGATCGCCGACCAGCTGAGCATCAACCGCAACTACATCGCGGCCATCCTCGGCATCCTGCTGGTGATCGCGCTGTTCCTGTACCTCAAGTTCGCATTCTTCATCATGGTGGCCCTGCTGGTGATCGGGGCCAACGTCACCGACAGCTGGTCCGACACCCTGGGAATCTCCAAGCTGCCGCTGATCATCGCCTTGATCGCCATGGTCGGCATCTCGCTGATCAACTACGTCGTCAGTATCCTGCCTACCGGCCTCGAGGCCAAGCCGCGCGAGAAGAGCCCGGAAGGCGTCAAGGCGATGTTCTATGCGATCGAAAAGGACAACCTCGTGTACGCTCAGAAAATCCTGTCGATGAATTTCGATCCGAACGTGCTCAGCGACAACGGCTACACGCCGCTGCAGTACGCCGCCATGCGCGGCAATGCGCAGATGGTCGAGGTGTTCCTGCGCAATGGCGCCAACGCGGCCCAGCTGAGCAAGGACGGCGAGAGCGCAGTCGAACTGGCTTTGAAAATGGGCCATGCCCCGGTGGCTGAGGTGCTGAAGAAGGCGCGCCAGGAAATGCTCGCGCAGGAACAGGCGGCCAAGGCCGGCGCGAAATAGCGGCGCGCGGCGCCCGCGCACTGGCCGAGATCTGGCTGCCGTGGTAGCGATGCGCGATGCCGCAGCTTGATGGGAGGCCGCACGGACACGCGATCGGTCCCCCTTGGACATCCTGATAGAATCGGCCGGATCTTCAGGAGGACCCATGGCACAACCGAAGTATCTGGGCTTCGACACCCTCAGCCTGCACGCCGGCCAGGCGCCCGACCCGCACACCGGGGCGCGCGCCACGCCGATTTATTTCACCACCTCCTTCGTATTTCGCGACTCGGACCACGCCGCGGCGCTGTTCAACATGGAGCGCGCCGGCCATGTGTATTCGCGCATCTCCAACCCGACCAACGCGGTGCTGGAGGAGCGGATCGCCGCGCTCGAGGGCGGCGTCGCGGGCATCGCCACCGCCAGCGGCCAGGCCGCGCTGCACCTGGGCCTCGCCACCATCGCCGGCGCCGGTTCGCACATCGTGTCCTCGGGCGCGCTCTACGGCGGCTCGCACAACCTGCTGCACTACACCCTGCCGCGCTTCGGCGTTGAGACCACGTTCGTTCGCCCGCGCGAGCTCGATGCCTGGCGCGCCGCGATCCGACCCAATACCAAGGCGCTGTTCGCTGAGACGCTGGGCAATCCCGGCCTGGACGTGCTAGACATTCCGAAGGTAGCCGAGATCGCGCACGAGCACGGCCTGCCGCTGATGGTGGATTCGACCTTCACCACGCCCTATCTGTTGAAGCCCTTCGATCACGGCGCGAACCTGCTCTATCACTCCGCCACCAAGTTCCTCGGCGGACACGGCGTCGCCATCGGCGGGGTGCTCGTCGACGGCGGCAACTTCGACTGGCTCGGCTCGGGCAAGTTTCCCGAGCTGACCGGCGAGTACGAAGGCTTTCACGGCATGAATTTTTCGGAGGAGTCGACCGTCGCGCCGTTCGCGCTGCGGGCGCGGCGCGAGGGCTTGCGCGATTTCGGCGCCTGCATGAGCCCGGCCACGGCATTCCAGATCCTGCAGGGCGTGGAGACACTGCCGCTGCGCATGGCGCGCCACGTCGCCAACACGCGCAAAGTGGTCGAGTTCCTGGTCAAGCATCCCGCAGTCGAATCGGTGTCCTACCCGGAACTGCCCGAGCATCCGGACTACGAACTCGCCAAGCGCCTGCTGCCGCGCGGCTGCGGCGCGGTGTTCAGCTTTTCGGTGAAAGGCGACCGCGCCGCCGGCCAGCGCTTCGTCGAGGCGCTGAAGATTTTTTCGCACCTGGCCAATGTCGGCGACGCCAAGTCGCTGGTGATCCACCCGGCGAGCACCACGCACTTTCGCATGGACGAAGCCGCGCTCGAGGCGGCTGGCATCACCGCGGGCACGATGCGGCTTTCGATCGGACTCGAGGACGCGGACGACCTGATCGAAGACCTCGGCAACGGCCTGCGCGCGTCGCAAAAGACCGGCAAATAGGGGGCGTTCGATGCAATTCGACGTGAACGGCAAGCAGGCCTACGCCTACACCGGCGGCAAGGCCTTCGATGCGGGCCTGCCCACGGTGGCGTTCGTGCACGGCGCGCAGTGCGACCACAGCGTGTGGATCCTGCAGAGCCGCTATCTCGCCCACCACGGCTACGGCGTGCTCGCGCTCGACCTTCCCGGCCACGGCCGCAGCGCGGGCCCCGCGCTCGCGCGCGTCGAGGACCTGGCCGACTGGGTCGCGGGCGCGCTGGCCGCGGCCGGCGCGAAGCAGGCCGCGCTGGTCGGCCACAGCATGGGTTCGCTGATCGCGCTGGAATGCGCCGCGCGCCATCGCGCGCGCGTGGCGAAAATCGCCCTGCTCGCCACCGCGTATCCGATGAAAGTGTCGGACGCGCTGCTGGATGCGACGAAGAACAACGAGCCGGCGGCGCAGGACATGGTCAACATCTGGTCCCACCTGGCCTATGCGCAGTACCCGAACAACCCCGGACCCGGGTTCTGGGTAATCGGCGAGAACCTGCGCCTGATGCAGCGGCAGAAACGCGGCGTGATGCACACCGATTTCGCCGCCTGCAACGCCTATGCCGGCGGCGCCGACGCGGCGGCGAAATTGGACTGCCCCGCGCTGTTCGTAATCGCGCGGCGCGACGCCATGACCCCGGCGCGCTCGGCGCAGGCGTTCGCGCAGTCGGTCAAGGGCGCGCGCACGGTCATGATCGAGGGCAGCGGGCACAACATGATGGGCGAGAAGCCGGACGAAGTGCTCGATGCGCTGGTGGGATTTCTGCAGTGATGGTGCCAGGGCTGGATCGGCCCGCAGGCAAGCACGCCTGAATCCAGGCGGATCTCAGCGTTTTCCCCCCGCCATCTGCGTGCTCTCGCGCAGCGCGCGCAGGCGCAGCGTGGCGATCGGGCCCAGCATCGCGCCCACGCCGAGCGCAGTCCAGGCCCAGCCCCAGGCCGCGTCCGTGCGCACGCCGCCCTCCAGATCGAGCACCAGGCCGAATGCCCAAGGGCTGATTGCGCCGAAGCCGAAGCCCAGCACCGAGCGCAGCGCCCAGGCTGCGCCCAGGCAATGGCTGGGAACGAGTTCGGTCAGCGCGGTGGAATAGACCGAGGAGTCGCCGATCGCCGTGAGGTTGTAGGCGATGGCCACGGCGACCACGATCCAGGCCGGCGCGGCGATCAGCCAGCCGAACGTAAAGGAACAAACGAGGCTCGCGAGCGACATCAGCAGAATGACCGCGGTGCGCCCCCAGCGATCGGAGAGCACGCCGCCGCCTATGCTGCCCACCGTGCTCAGAAAATAAGTGAGCGCCGCAAACGCGATGCCAAGGCCGGCCGCGCCGGTGCCGCCCGCGTGCCCGTACGCAAGCACCACGCCGAGATAGGTCGGCAGCCTGGCCCACATGCCAAGCAGTTCCCAGGAATGGAACACGTAGGCCCAGACCGCGAGCATCGCGGGTTTGTTGCGCCACACTTCGGCCAGCGCGCGCATGGGATTCGCGTAGCCCGCGGCATGCACCAGGTTGCGCGTGCCGCGCAGCACCCAGGCGGCGAGTACGCTCGCCGCGACCGGACCGAGCGCGCAGGCGACGAGCGCCGTGCGCCAGCCGGAACTGACGACCAGCACGCTGGAGAGCCACAGCGACAGCGCGTAGCCGAGCGATGCGGCTGCGAGGTAATAGCCCATCGCGCGCCCGCGGCGCATGGCGGGGAACCGTTCGGCCACCAGCGTCAGGCCGGGCGTATACGACCCGCCCGAGCACAGCCCCGCGAGGCCGTGCAGCAGCAGCGCGGAGGCGAAGCCCTTGGCGAACAGCGCAAACGCAAGGCCGCTCGCGCAGGCGGCGATGCTGGCCGCAAGAAACGTGCGCTTGGCGCCGTAGCGGTCGGCGAGAAAGCCGACGGCGAACAGCGATACCAGGTAGCCTGCATGCCAGGCCGACTGGATCAGTCCCGCCTGCGCCGAAGACAGACCCCAGTCCTGTTTGAGCAAGCCGAGCGAGGCCGAATAGGCGACGAAAATCAGCGCGAAACCGGCGCGCGCCGTGCACAGCAATGCGATCCAGCGGCCGTCGCTCATGCCGGCCCGTGCTAATCGCGCAGCCGCAGCAGCACCGGCTGGTGATCGGAAGCGTCGGTGTCCAGGTTCACCGCCACGTCCTCGACGCGGCCGGCGATATCCTCGGTGACGAAAATGAAGTCGCAGGTGAACGCCTCGGGCCACTGCTCGCGGTCGTGCACGCCTATGGTGTGGTCATGCGGCCGTTCGCCGTGGCGCAACTGCCAGGCGTCGCGGTATGCGGGCGTAGCGTCGCTGTAGGGCGCGGCGATGCGCGCGCGCAGCGCATCATCGGCGCGGAAGTTGAAATCGGCGGTAAGGATGGCCGAGCCCGGCCGCGGCGTGGTCTGGAACGGTCCGCCCTCTTTCTGGGAGTGGTTGCGGTCCCCGCGGTGCTCCGCGGCCTCGGCGTGCAGCTCGCGCAGCCGGTTCACCTGCTGCCGGCGCTGCATCTCCGAATAATATTCGAGGTGGGTGGTGGTCACGCGCAAGGGCCCGAAGGGCGCGGCGAGCACCACCTCGAGCGCGACGCGCTGCATGCTCGGCACCGACGCATCCGCCGGCCACGGCAGCAGGTGCGCGAACACCTGGATAACCGGGTAGCGCGTGAGAATCAGATTGCCGAACTGGCTGCGTCTGCCGTCGGCGCCGAGGACGTTCGTCGCTATCCCTTCGACGCAAGTGTATCCGGGCAGCAGACCGCCGAGCAGTGCAAACTGGTCTTC
>JAAOZY010000028.1 GCA_012274205.1 Betaproteobacteria bacterium | reverse complement strand
GGGCCGGCCATAAGCGATGTTGTCGCGCACGCTCGCGTTGAACAGCAACACATGCTGCGGCACCACGCCGATGTGGCCGCGCAGGCTGCGCAGCGACATGCCGGCGATATCGACGCCGTCGATGAAAATCTGCCCGGCGCCGGGTTCGTGCAGGCGCATCAGCAGGTGCGCCAGCGTGCTCTTGCCGGCGCCATTGGGGCCGATGATCGCAAGCGTCTCGCCCGCAGCGATGCGCAGATCGACCGCCTCCAGCGCCGGGTGCCGCCCGGCGTAGGCGAAGCTCACCCGGCGGAATTCGATGTCGCCCTGCACCCGCGGCAGCGAAATGCCGGCGTCGGCCTGCGGCTCCGGCGGCTCCTCCATGGCCGCGCGCAAGCGTTCCAGCGCGCCCCAGGCATGCCGCGTCTGGCCGTACACGTCGGCAAGTCCGGCTACCGGTCGCACCAGCAGGGCCGCGTACAGCAGAAAACTCACCAGCTGCGGCGGGGTGAGGCTGCCCTGGCTCAGGTCCGCGCTGGCCAGCGCCAGCACCAGCACGATCGCCGCCGCGGCAATGAACTGCGCCAGCGGCTCCAGCGCCGCGTAGATGCCGCGCTGCTTTGCGGTCAGGAGCAGGACGCGGTCGATCTGCCCGCGATAGCGCGCGGATTCCTGCGGCTCCCGGGTGAAGGTCTTGATCGCCGGCAGCAGACCGAGGTTCTCCTGCGCAATCGCTATCGCATTGGCCTGCTCCTGCTGCAGCTGCGTCGACAGGCGACGCAGGCGGCGGTCGACGATCTTCATCAGCAGGAAGAACACCGGGACGAGAATTAGCGCCACCAGCGCCAGCGCCGGCCGGATGCGGAACATCAGCAGCACGGCGCCGCCCGCGGTGAACACCAGCGGCAGCAGCGCGACCACGGTGCCGCTGAGAAAGCCGCCGAGCACATAGACATCGCTGGTGAGCAGCGCCAGCGTGTCGCCGAGGCGGCGCGCATGGTAATAGGCGAGCGGCAGCGACTGCAGGTGATCGTACAGCCGGGTCTTCAGGTCGGCGACGATCCGGTCGGACGCACTGCCGAGCAGCCAGGTGGTGCCGAACTTGAGCAGCGCCTGCAGCGCGAACAGGCCGAGCATGCCGGCGAGCAGCAGGCCCACGCCGGTGTGCGCCGCGCCCTGCGCTTGCAACATCACGCCGGCCAGCCGACCGCCGGCCCAGGGCACCAGCAGCGCGGCAGCGCTTTCGCACAGCATCAGGACGGTGCTGAACGCGAGCGCCATGCGATACGGCGCCGCAAAAGCCAGGAGCGATCGAATATCGGTCATGATCCGAAGGCAGGTCGTCCAGGAGTAGCTGCTGCTTGAGCGGCCGCAGCGCCCTGCAGCAAGCGAGGACCCGCAGTTTAATGGTTTTGCGCAGGTTGATGTTATGTCCGCGGCCGCGTAGCCTAGGCGAAGCATCGCGCTGTACGCCGCGCGCTGCAGCGCGCGGCGCACGGCCTTCTTCATCCAATACTTGAACGGAATTTCCCATGAACGGCGCTGAAAGCCTGGTCCGCTCGCTGCTCGCCAGCGGCGTAGACACCTGTTTTGCCAATCCCGGCACCTCCGAAATGCACTTCGTCGCCGCGCTCGATCAGGTAGAGGGCATGCGCTGCGTCCTCGGCATGGCGGAAACCGTGGTGACTGGCGCAGCCGACGGTTACGGGCGCATGGCGGGCAAACCCGCGGCGACCCTGTTGCACTGCGGCCCGGGTTTCGCCAACGGCCTCGCCAATGTGCACAATGCGCGCCGCGCGCATACGCCCATGGTCAATATCGTCGGCGACCAGGCCACTTACCACCGGCCGTTCGATGCGCCGCTCACCGCGGACACGGAAGGCCTGGCGCGCGCCAGCTCCCACTGGGTGCGCACCAGCGCCAGCGCCGCGGAGGTCGGCGCCGACAGCGCGGCCGCGGTGCAGGCCGCGAACACCGCCCCAGGGCAGATCGCGACGCTGATCCTGCCGGCAGACACGGCATGGAACGAAGGCGGCGTGGTCGCCACGCCGCTGCCGGTGCCGGCGCGTCCGGCGGTCGCGCCGGACACACTGCGCACGATCGCGCAAGTGCTGCGCAGCAGGGAACCGGCGATGCTGGTTCTGTACGGACAGGCCCTGTCGGAAGCCGGCCTCGCGGCGGCCAACCGCATTGCGCATGTCAGCGGCGCCAAGCTGCGCACGCCGACGCAGGTGTCGCGCATGGCGCGCGGGCGCGGGCGCGTGCCGGTGGACCGCATACCTTACGTGATCGAGGGCGCGCTCAAGGCGCTGGCCGGAACCAGGCACGTGATCCTGGTCGGCTCCAAACCGCCCACCGCGTTCTTCGGCTATCCGGGCAAGCCCAGCCTGATGGCGCCGCCCGGCTCGGTCACCCATGTGCTCGCGCGGCCGGAACAGGATGCGCTCGCCGCGCTCGAACAGCTTGCCGATGAACTCGGCGCGCCGAAAAACGTACCGATTGCGGAGGGCGCGATCAAGCCGCAAATCGCGCAGGGCAGGTTCGAGCCCGAAGCCTTCGCCAGCACGCTCGCAGCGCTGCTGCCGGAGAACTGCATCGTGTCCGAGGACGCGGTCACTTCGGGGCGCGCGCTGTTCGCGCCGAGCTTCAACGCCGCGCCCAACGACTGGCTGCAGAACACCGTCGGCGCGATCGGCCACGCGTTCCCCTGCGCCACCGGCGCCGCCATCGCCTGCCCCGGGCGCAAGGTAGTGTGCCTGCAGGCCGACGGCGCCGGCATGTACTCGCTGCAGGCTCTGTGGACGCAGGGACGCGAGCAGCTCGATGTGGTGAACGTGGTGTTCGCCAACCGCATCTACAAGATACTCTACGGCGAACTGGTCTCGGTCGGCGCGAAGCCCGGCCGCGCCTCGAACGAGCTGTTCGATCTGGCGCGTCCCGAACTCGACTGGGTGAAACTCGCCGGCGGCATGGGCATGGAGGCGAGCAGCGTGGACACGCTGGAGCGCTTTGCCGACGTGTTCAAATCCGCCTGCGGCCGCAAGGGGCCGTTCCTGATCGAATTCCGGATCTAAATACTCAGATCTTCCCGAACAGCGCCCGCTCCAGTTTCGGGTGCGCTGCAAACGCGACGAGAAACGCGCTTTCATCGCGCCCACCCTTGGCGCAGATCACGCGCGCGAGTGCGCGCCGCTCGGCCATGCTCCAGCGCGACACACCCGGCAATGCAAACATGACGACCGGGCTCCAGCGCTGCCACGCCAGGCGCTCCGCCGCGGAGAAACCGCGCAGCGAGCGCAGGCCGGTAAGCCGCATCGCGTCCCGGGCGCATTGCGCCAGCGCGCGCTCGCGCTCAGACCCCGGCCGTCGCGCCAGCGCGGCACCGATGCGCAGGCCCGCTGCGGCCAGCGGCGGCAGGCTGGGCCTGCGCCCACGCTCGAAATCAAACAGCAGGTGCCACTGCGCCAACGTGCGCAGCGTGGCCGCGCTGGAGCGATGCGCCGGATCGGCGCGCATGCGCGCCAGTTCCTGGCGCAGCAGCCGGCGCGCACTCGCGGCGATCGGCCGGAAGCCGAGCTTGTAGTAGAACCACCAGGCGCCCGAAGCGATGGCCTCGTCGTTGCCCTGACCGAGCTGATACTGGTCGAAGCTGAAGCACTCGGCGCCGAACACCTGCCGCACCAGCGCCAGCGTCCGGCACAAGGTGTAGGCGGTCTCGCCGCCGCGAAAGCTCTCGAAAATGTTGAAAGTCATGGTGGCCGCGCGCCCGATCACAAAGGCCTCGCCGTAGCCGATCGGCACGCCGTTGTGCAGGATCAGGTAGCCGCAGGTCGCAGGAATCAGCTGGCGGCGCTCGGGGACGATGCCGATCAGGGCGAAAGCGAGCCCGCCGCCGTCGTCGACCAGGCGCACGTCGCGCGGATTGCCGTAGGCAAAGGCATCGAGGTCGCGCGAGCGCGTCAGCATCGCGCCACGCGCAAGCTCGATCAGGCGCGCGCCCTCGCGCGCGCCCAGCCTGCGCGCGGCGCGATGCGGGCGCCCCAGTTCCAGGCGCAGATCCGGGCGGGCGCGGCGCAGCGGCGCATGCTGAAACGCGAGCGGCGCCGCGGCGTACTTCGCGCGGGTGCGCGCAGGCGTATCCGGCCCCGGCTCGAGTTCGTAGCTCGGCTCGATCGCATCGTGCAAGGCTTCGCGCGTGAACGCGTCGCCCGGCATGGCGGCGATGCGCCGCGCGAGGAAGGCCGCGGGGCGTTCGCCGCGGCCGCGCAAGCGGTCGATCGCGGCGAAAGCGGGCGTATCCAGCTGCTTCTGCGTCGCAGCCTCGGCCCAGCCGAGCAGCAGCGGCAGCGCCGCCGCGAGCCTGTCGGCAACCTCGGGTTCATCGCGATCGATGGCAATGCGCTGCGGCCAGCGCTGCGCCAGCCAGCGCAGAGTGGACCAGAAGAAGCGGTAGCGGATGGCCGTGCCGGCGATGCCGCTGTCGGCAAGCGCTGCGCGATGGCGCCTGAGGTCGGCGCGCAGCGCGTAGCGTTCGAGCATGCGCTCGACCTGCGCCAGCAGCTGCGCGTCGTCCGGATAGGCGCGCAGGAAGCACAGCACCTCGTGCAGGCGCAACACCGCACGCGCCGAGCCCAGATCAGTGCGTTCGAGCCGGCGCAGCAGCGTGAACTTGGCTTCGGCGCAGCCGTCGCCATAACGGTCCTTGCTGCGATCGAGCGCGGTAAGCAGACTGGTCGCCATCAATGTTTCCAGTGGTGCAGGGCGATGAGGAAGAGCGGATCCAGCCACGCATCGCGATGCACGACAGCCTAGCAGAACGGCGTCGCCGGTCAACAATGGCGGCCTGCCCCGGGGCCGTGATATCGGGCGCATAATGCGTTTCAGAACCTTGCGGCAGTGCACAGCCCGACCGTGTGCCGGCGCCGACAAAGTCAGCGCCGGCCGCAGGTTCAACGCCGGAAAAACAATGAGCCCCTACGCCAAGGCAGGCGCCGCGTCGATAAGAACCACGATCCTCAGGATTGCGGTGCTGTTTACGCTGCTGGTCGCGCTCTGGGTATTCATCCAGAGCGGCATCCCCTTTGCGCTCGTGCTCGACCTGAAGATAGACCGGGTAACCTGGCTGCAGACGCTCAGCGGATGGCTGTTTGTGGCCTCCTCCGGCTGGCTGCTGTACCTGCTGGTCCATCGGACCCTGAATGCGATTGCCAGCGCCGAAGAAGGGCTGAAATTGCGCGACCGCGCGATCGAATCGAGCGTCAGCGCAATCTGCATCACCGACAACCTCGCCGCCGACAATCCCATCGTGTATGTCAATCCGGCATTCGAGCGCATCACCGGCTATTCCAGCGCGGACGTGCTCGGCCGCAATCCGCGCCTGCTGCAGGGCACCGACGTCGCGCAGCCGGAGCTCCTGAGCATACGCGCCGCCCTGCGCGACCAGCGCCCCTGCCACGTGGTGCTGCGCAATTACCGCAAGGACGGCAGCATGTACTGGAACGAGCTCAATATCTCGCCGGTGCGCAACGATGCCGGCGCGGTAAGCCACTACATCGGCGTGCACAGCGACATCACCGATGCCAAGACCCACCAGGACGAGCTCGCGCGCCAGGCGAACCACGATTCCCTCACCGGGCTGCCGAACCGCAACCTGCTGCACGACCGCATCGAGCGCGCCTGCGCGCGCACGCAGCGCTTCGGCGACTTCGCCGCGGTCGCGTTTCTCGATCTGGACAAATTCAAGGACGTGAACGACAGCCTCGGGCACAGCGTCGGCGACCAGTTGCTGCGCGCCGTGGCGCAGCGACTGGAATCGTCACTGCGCGCGATGGACACGGTGGCGCGGCTGGGCGGGGACGAGTTCGTGCTGGTTCTGTCCGACCACAAGAGCGCGCAATCGGTTTCGGGCGAGCTGCAGCGCATCGTGGAATCGTTCGCGCAGCCGTTTACGCTGGACAACCAGGACGTGTTCGTCACCGCCAGCATCGGCGTCGCGCTGTATCCGCAGGACGCCAGGGATTCCGAGGCGCTGATGAAGAACGCCGAACTCGCCATGTACCGCGCGAAGGAATCCGGCCGCAATGCGTATCGGCTCTATACCGTCGAGCTGCAGGCCAGGGTCACCGAGCGCATGGCGCTGGAGGGCATGCTGCGGCGCGCGCTGGAGCGCGGCGAGCTTTCGCTGCATTATCAGCCGCAAGTCGACCTGCACAGCAACTGCGTTTTCGGCTGCGAGGCGCTGATCCGCTGGAACCAGGCCGATCTCGGCATGATCGGACCGGCGAAATTCATCCCGCTGGCCGAAGATACCGGACTGATCGTCGCGATTGGCGAGTGGGTGCTGCGCACCGCCTGCCTGCAGGCCAGGGCCTGGCAGGATGCGGGGCTGCCCGCAATCACCGTCGCGGTGAACATCTCCGCGCGCCAGTTCCGCGAAAAACAGCTGCTGCCGTCGGTGGCAAGGATACTGGCCGAGACCGGGCTGGACCCGGGCCAGCTCGAGCTCGAGGTGACCGAGAGCGTGATCATGCACGACGCGCACAACGTGGTCGCCGATCTGCAGGCGTTCAAGGATATGGGCATCAAGCTGTCGGTGGATGATTTCGGCACCGGTTACTCCAGCCTGAGCTACCTCAAGCGCTTCCCCGTGGACCGGCTCAAGATCGATCAGTCCTTCGTGCGCGACGTCACCTCGGACGCCGACGACGCCGGCATTGCGCAGGCAGTGATCACGCTCGGACACACATTGAATCTGCGCGTAATCGCCGAGGGCGTGGAGACGCCGGAGCAGCTTGCATTCCTGCGCCGCAATCAATGCGACGAAATGCAGGGCTACCTGTTCGGCAAACCCATGCCGGCGGACGAGTTCGCGCGACTGCTGGCATCGGGGCGGACCCTCGCCTAAGAACCCGTTGCAAAATGAAATTTTGCAACGGCCGATTCAGGGGAGTATGAGGGGAGGTCCCCCAAGGGGACGTCCTCCGGGGCGTATCCCCTCATATTGAAACGAACTCTAAGCGCCTCGACGCGATCAAACGGGGTACAATTTTGCCCTCTCCCGGCAACTGATTTCAGTATAGGCGGATGCGCGACGCGCCTGCTGCCGGATCCGGGAATCCGCCAGGGCGCAAACCATGCCGCACGAACATCACCACCACGCGCACGAGTACCGGGGACAGGACCGCGCCTTCCTTATCGGCATCGCGCTCAATCTCGCATTTGTCGCGATCGAGTCCGTATTCGGCGTCCTGTCGCATTCGATGGCGCTGCTCGCAGACGCCGGCCACAACCTCGGCGACGTGCTGGCGCTGGCCCTTGCCTGGGGCGCGAGCCTGCTCGGCCGGCGCCGGCCGTCGCAGCGCTTCACCTACGGCCTGCGCAGCTCGTCCATTCTCGCCGCGCTGTTCAACGCCATGCTGCTGATGCTGGTGGTCGGCGGGATCGCCGTCGAGGCGGTGCAGCGCCTGCTCAATCCGGCGCCGGTCGCGACCATGACGGTGATCTGGGTGGCACTGTGCGGCGTCGTGGTCAACACGGCGACGGCGCTGCTGTTCCTGCGCGGTCGCGAGCGCGACCTGAACCTGAGGGGCGCGTTTCTGCACATGGCGGCCGATGCGGCAGTCTCGCTCGGCGTGGTGCTCGCCGGCGTGGGCATGCTCTACAGCGGCCGACTCTGGCTCGATCCGGCGATGAGCCTGGTGATCGCCGCGGTCATCGTCGGCAGCACCTGGGGGCTGCTGCGCGATTCGCTCGATCTTTCCCTGCATGCGGTGCCGCCGCGCATCGACGCCGCGCAGATCCGTGCCTACCTGTCTGCGCTGCAGGGCGTCGCCGAGCTCCATGACCTGCACATCTGGGGCATGAGCACCACGGAAACCGCGCTGACGGCGCACCTGGTGATGCCCGCGGGCTGTCCGAGCGACCGCTTTATCACCCAGGTCGCGGACGAGCTGCGCGAGCGCTACGGCATCGGACATGCCACGATCCAGGTCGAGACCGGCGACGGCGCGCACCCCTGCGCGCTCGCGCCGGATCACGTCGTATAGATTAGGGGCCATTTCGGTATTTGCGAAATGGCCCCTCATATAGGGGAGTATGAGGGGATGTTTCCCCTCATTTTCAAATAGTCTCGCCGGGTTCGCGTCAGGTGAGTTCGCATTCGATGCTGCTGGCCGCGCTGGCATCCTGCGCCAATACCCCGGCCAGATAGGGTAGCGCGGCATCCAGCGCCTTGGGCAGCAGCCACGGCGGATTGAGCACGAACATGCC
>JAAOZY010000027.1 GCA_012274205.1 Betaproteobacteria bacterium | reverse complement strand
CTGCAGGCGCGCGTAGTGCCGGTCGCTGACGATGCTGGTGTAATCCGGGTTGGCGGCCAGGCGCGGATACATTTTCGCCACCGCGCGCTGCATCTGCTCGACGAACAGGTCGACGCGGTCCCTGGGCACGAACACGTAATCCGGCGCGATGCAGGTCTGGCCCGCGTTGAGCAGCTTGCCGAAAGCGAGCCGCGGCGCCGCTTCGGCGATGTCGCTCGAAGGGTCGAGTATCGCCGGTGATTTGCCGCCCAGCTCCAGCGTCACCGGGGTCAGATTTTTCGCCGCCGCCTGCGCCACCAGCTTTCCCACCGCGGTGGAGCCGGTGAAGAACAGGTGGTCGAAGGGCAGTTCGGTAAATGCCTTGCCGGTCTGGGCATCGCCGGTGATCACCGCCATTTCCTCCAGCGCGAAGAACTCCGCCACGATCTGCTGCAGCAGCTCGGAAAAACGCGGCGTCAGCTCGGAGGGCTTGATCATGACGCGGTTACCTGCGGCAAGGGCCGCGACCGCCGGGGCGAGCGCCAGCTGGTAGGGATAATTCCACGGCGCGACGATGCCCACCACGCCCAGAGGCTGGCGCAGCAGGCGGTTGCTCCCCGGGCGGTAGTGCATGGCCGTGGGCATGCGCCGCGGCTTCATCCAGGCCTTGAGATGGCGCTGCGCGTGGCGTATCGATGCGCCCACCAGAACCAGCTCGGCCATCTGCGTTTCGTGCGAAGAGCGATGGCCGAAGTCGGCGTTGATCGCTTCCTCGATGCGGCTTGCATGCTTTTCGCCCATGGCGGCGAGCCGCGCCAGGCGGTCCCGGCGCGCCGCCAGGCCCGGGTTCATGTCTTCGGCGAATGCGGCGCGCTGGCGCTCGAGTACGTCATACAGGCGTGCGATGGGTGAATTTTCCATGATGTCTCCTGCGATCTGTCGTTCCGGCTTGCCGCTGCCAAAGTGCGCAATTGGTCCGTGGCCGTCGCGGCACGCGGGCTCGCTTCCCCCGATCCCGCGCCTGGCGGCTAGAATACACCGGTTCGGGCCGCGGCAGAGCCGGGCGCCTGCGCCGGCCCTGCGTAACTTCGGTCACAGACCCGGGTGCGGGGCGGCCTTAGTATTGCAGGCATTACCAATGACGGGGGCAGTCCATGAAATCGAATGTAGGCGGCATAGACAAGATCTTGCGCATCGTTGTGGGCCTGGGCTTGCTCAGCCTGATATTCATTCTGGAAGGCAATGCGCGCTGGTGGGGGCTGGTCGGACTGGTGCCCTTGTTGACCGGGCTGGTGAATTTCTGTCCGCTTTATGCCCTGATCGGCGTCAATACCTGCCCGATGAAGAACAAGGCCGCCTGATCCGCGCCAGCTGCGGGCAGGGCTAGATCAAGCGGCACAACGCCTTGAAGTCGGCGTTGCCGCCGGAGACGAGGACGCCGATGCGCTTGCCCTTGAACTCGTGGCGCGCCGCGAGCTTGCCCTCGAGCAGGGCGGCGGCGCCAAGCGCGCCGGTGGGCTCGACCACCATCTTCATGCGCTCCCAGATCCAGAACATGCTGCGCAGCAGCTCGGTATCGTTCACCGTGAGCATGTCGTGCACGTAGTGCAGCACCAGCGGAAAGGTGATGGCGCCGAGCGAGGGCGTGCGCGCGCCGTCGGCGATGGTGTCGGCATGCTCGCAGCGCTGCAGGGTCTTGGTGCGGAACGAGCGCGTGGCGTCGTCGCCGGCTTCGGGCTCGACGCCGATCACCTTGCAGCCGGGCGACCAGTGGCTGGCCGCGACGGCGCAGCCCGATAGCAGCCCGCCGCCGCCGCAGGGCACCAGCAGATAGTCCAGCGCGCCGGCTTCCTCGATCAGCTCTTTCGCCGCCGTGCCCTGCCCGGCGACCACATGCGCATGGTCATACGGAGGAATCACGGTCATGCCGCGCTCGCGCGCGATAGTGGCCGCGAGTTCCTCGCGCTTCGCCGTGCGCGGATCGTAGGTGACGACTTCAGCGCCGTAGCCGCGCGTCGCCTCCAGCTTCACCCGCGGCGCATCCGCCGGCATGACGATGACGGTCTTCAATCCAAGCAGCGATCCGGCCAGCGCCACCGCCTGCGCGTGGTTGCCCGAAGAGTAGGTGAGCACGCCGGCGCGCCGCTGCTCGGGCGTCAGCTGCGACAGCGCGTTGAAGGCGCCGCGAAACTTGAACGCGCCCATGCGCTGGAAATTCTCGCACTTGAACCAGACCTTCGCGCCGCAGCGCGCGTCCACGGTGCGCGAAGTCAGCACCGGGGTGCGGTGCGCATGGCCTTCGAGGCGCGCGGCGGCGGCGGCGATGTCGGCATGGCCGACGGGTAGGGGGGACTCAGTGCCGGTGGCATTCATGTCGGTCCTCTGTGTGGTGGCGCTAGCGTATGGTCAGGGTGAGGCGCTAGTCGCCGCGCAGCAGGAAAATGCGCAGCGGCCGTTCTGCCTGGCGCAACAGCGCAAGCAGTTCCTCACCGAGCGCGCGCGCTTGCGGTTGACGCCGTAGAGCACGTCGCCCGGGCGCAGGCCGGTCTTGGCGCCCGGTGTGTTCGGTTCGATGCGCGTGACGATCGCGCCTTCGACCATGCCGTACAGCGGCATGCCCGGCTCGATGTCGGACACGCGCACACCGGCGAGCTGCGGCACCGCCTCGCCCGGAATTGCGGTCGCGGTGTAGAGCTCCGCGATGCGCAGGCGCAGCGCGAGCGGCCGTCCGCCGCGCTGCACCTGCAGCCCGACTTCCTCGCCGACCGGGACCAGGCCCATGCGGTTGCGCAGATCGGCCGAGCCGCGCACCGGCTTGCCGTTCACGCCGGTCACGATATCGCGCGGCTTCAGCCCGGCCTTCTCTGCGGGCGAACCCGGCTCGACCTTGACCACGACGGCGCCGTTGACCGAGCCCGGCGCCAGCGCCTGCGCCTGCTCGTGCGTCAGGTCCTGCGTGACCACGCCGACGCGGCCGCGGCGCACTTCGCCGAAGCGGATGATCTGCTCCATCACCGTGCGCACCATGTTCGAGGGCACGGCGAAGCCGATACCGGCGCTGGAGCCCGAAGGGCCGATGATGGCGGTGTTGATGCCGATGAGCTGGCCGGCCAGATTCACCAGCGCGCCGCCCGAATTGCCCGGATTGATCGAGGCGTCGGTCTGGATGAAATCCTCGTAGCCCTCGATTCCCAGGCCGGTGCGCCCGAGCGCGCTGACGATGCCCGATGTGACCGTCTGCCCGATGCCGAAGGGGTTGCCGATGGCGACGACGAAATCGCCGACGTTCATGCTGTCGGAATCGCCGAATTTGAGCTCGGCCAGCTCATGCGCATCGATCTTGAGCACGGCCACGTCGGTGCCCGGATCGGTGCCGATCAGCTGCGCCTTGAACGTGCGCCGGTCTTTCAGCGTCACCACGATCTGCTGCGCGTTGTCGATGACGTGATTGTTGGTGACGACGTAGCCGCGCGCCCGGTCCACGATCACGCCCGAACCGGTGCTTTGCTCCTCGCGCGCCGGGCGGTCCGGAATGTTGAAAAAGCGCCGGAACAAGGGGTCCTGGAACAGCGGGTTGTCCTCCATCGGCGCGCGCGTGAGCACCGAGATGTTGACCACCGCCGGGGTCACCTGCGCCAGCATCGGTGCGAGCGTGGGCGAGCCGCGCACGTCCAGCGGCAGCGCGGCCGCGCTCGCGCGCACGGCGAGCAGCAGCATGAGCGCAAGCAGGCAGAAAGTGGAACGCGGGCGCATCGGCGAAAACTCCGCAGTACAGGTGCTGGGCTGGGCACATAGTATAAGCGCGGCGCAGCGTGCGGTGCAGCCAGCGCCGCGGCCGGGTCGGATGTATATTAATGCGGTCGCCGTCAGGCTCATCCGGGAGAACGCCATGTCTGCATTGCTGCGCCGTGCCGGCGCACTGGTCTTGTCGCTGTCGCTGGCCGCCTGCGCCCTGTTTCAGCCGGCGGCGCAGCCGCAGCCGCCCATCGTCTTCGTGCACGGCAATGGCGACAGCGCGGCGCTATGGGAAACCACGATCTGGCGCTTCGAGTCCAACGGCTACGAGCGCAAGCTGCTCGATGCGGTCGATTTGCCCAACCCGCTCTCGCGCAATGTCGACGCCCAGCCGCAGGCGCTGCGTTCCTCGACCGCGGAGCAGATGAACGAGCTGGCGCGCGAAGTCGCCGCGGTGCGCAAGCGCAGCGGCAGCGACAAGGTGGTGCTGATCGGAAATTCGCGCGGCGGTTATGCGATCCGCAATTACCTCAAGAACGGCGGTGGCGCCGCCTATG
>JAAOZY010000158.1 GCA_012274205.1 Betaproteobacteria bacterium | reverse complement strand
TGCCGTAGCGGCCGAGCGGAATCTTGTCGTCCTCCGGCAGTCCGCAGGGCATGCTGGTGCACCAGAGCAGTTCCGTGCCCACATGGCGGTAGACGATCTGGTGAATCTCGGTGAGTTCGGCCAGGCAGGCTTCCACTTTCGCGTGCACGCCGGTGATCAGTTCGAGCTGGGATTCGCTGAAATCGGTGGTGATGTGCGGGTGCGTGAGCGCCGACCCCAAGCCTGCGGGATGCGGCGTGTTCGCGAGCATGCCGTCCTCGCGGACGCGCAGGCTTTCCTTCTCCACGCCGCGCCGGATGCCGGTGAGCACCTCGTGCGAAAGCAGCGGCAGCAGTTGCTGAAGTCGTTTCATGCATGTTCCCCCGAGCTTGAACCCTCAAGATTAGCAGAACCGCGTTACAGTTTGCTGCCAAACAATTGCCTTTACGCTACCATGCGGGCGGAAAACGCGGCGCAAGTCTGCGCTGCGCGCGATCGCCGACGGGGCGCGGGGAGAAAAGGCATGGCGCAGTACGACTACGATCTTTTCACCATCGGCGCCGGTTCGGGCGGGGTGCGCGCGAGCCGCCACGCCGCGCGCCTCGGCGCCCGCGTGGCCGCGGCCGAGGAGCGCTACCTGGGCGGCACTTGCGTCAATGCCGGGTGCATTCCAAAGAAACTGTTTTCCTATGCGGCGCACTACGGCGAGGACATCGCCGATGCCGCCGGCTACGGTTGGCACGGCACGCGGCAGAGCTTCGATTGGCGCGCGCTGGTCGCGAACAAGGACCGCGAGATCGCGCGCCTGAACGGGGTCTATGCGAAGCTGCTGGCCGACGCCGGCGTGACCCTGCTGCGGGGCCGCGCCACGCTGATCGACGCGCACACCGTGGAAATCGACGGCCGGCGCATCAGCGCACGCTACGTCCTGGTCGCCACCGGCGGCTGGCCGGCGCGCCAGTCCATTCCCGGCGCCGAATTTGCGATCAGCTCGAACGAGGCATTCCACCTGAGCCAACTGCCGCGGCGCGTGCTGGTGGTGGGCGGCGGCTATATCGCCGTCGAATTCGCATCCATTTTCAACGGGCTTGGGGTAGATTCCACCATTGTCTATCGCGGCGAGCGCCTGCTGCGGGAGTTCGACGCCGACCTCGGCGCGTTTCTCGCCGGGGAAATGCAGAAGAAGGGCGTGCACATACGCTTTCACAGCATAATCGAGCGCATCGTGCGCGCCGCAGATGGCCGGGCTTTGCGCGCGACGCTGGCCGACGGCGCTGCGCTGGATGCCGACTGCGTCATGTATGCGACCGGCCGGGCGCCCAATACGCGCGGCCTGGGCCTGGAAGACGCCGGCGTGAACCTGGCCGCCAACGGCGCAGTCGTGGTGGACGCCGAATTCCGGTCCAGCGTACCTTCAGTCTATGCCGTGGGCGACGTCATCGACCGTGTGTTGCTGACGCCGGTGGCGCTGGCCGAGGGCATGGTGGTGGCAGAGAACCTGTTCGGGAGCGGCGGCCGCAGCATCGACTACGAGGGCATTCCGACCGCGATATTCAGCAACCCCAATGTCGGAACCGTAGGGCTGTCCGAAACGAAAGCGCGCGAGCGCGGCGGCGAGATCGACGTGTATCGCACGAGTTTTGTGCCTTTGCGCCACCAGTTGACCGGCAGCGGCGAGCGCACGCTGATGAAGCTGGTGGTGGAGCGCCGGTCCGACCGCGTTGTCGGGGTGCATGTGGTGGGTCCGGACGCCGGCGAGATCATCCAGGGTTTCGCCGTGGCGCTAAAGTGCGGCGCAAGCAAGCGCCAGTTCGATGCCACCATCGGCATCCACCCGACCATCGCCGAAGAACTGGTAACCATGCGCGATGTGGTTTCCTGAGTATCGCCTGAGGGAAATGGCGGTAGAATCACGCGGGAAAGCAATCAACCCATCGTTCCCGGTGTAATGCGCGGGGAAAGGAAGCTCGAATGAACCGAATAGCGGCCGTGCGGAACGGCTGGCGGTACCCGCGCCTGCGCGCGCTGGCGCTGCTGTGCGCGGCCGCCTGCGCCACCGCGGCCGAAGCTGGCGCGCCGCAGCAGGAATCCTGGCCGCAGGTTTGGCTCAATCCGGGCATTTACTCGCATCACTTCGACTCGGGCAAAGGCTTGCGCAACAACAACATCGGCTTCGGCGGCGAAGTCATGCTGAGCAACAATCACGTGCTGATGGCGGGCAGCTTCATCAACAGCAATCGGGCGCGGACTCATTTCGCCGGCTACGAATGGCGGCCGCTGCACTGGCAGTTTTACGGTGCGGACATCGGCGCAGGCGTGGTTCTGGGCGCATTCGATGGCTATCCGAATTACCGCAACGGCGCGTGGTTCGCCGCGCCATTGCCGATGCTGTCGATCGAAGGCCGGAGGCTGGGCGCAAACCTCAGTGTGATTCCGACGGTCAAGAACCGCTTCGACGGCGCGCTGGCGGTGCAGGTCAAGCTGCGCGTCTGGTAGAGCCTTGTGGCGGCAGGGCGTGGCGGCGCAAGCCGCTGCGCGCCGGCGGCACTTGTTGCGTGCAGCCTGTTTGGGGTACAGTTTGGACAAAACAAAACTGGCCGTCAGAAGAAATAGATGCGGGAACCCGCCCGCGGCTTTTTTGGTGAATCATCCATATCGCCATGCACATCGGCCCGGACAAGCTGCGCGACATCGTCGAGCATCCGCTTAGCACGCTTGAAACAGAGGCGCTGCTGAGCGGGCTGAATGACGCCGAGAAGGCGCAGTTGTTCTATCGCATGGCCGAGCTCGCGCGCCGCAGCGCGGCGGTCGCGGACGTCGCCAACCGGGTGTCCGACAGCCTTTCACTCGACGTGCTGTTTCCGCGCTTGATGGATGTCGTCAGCAGCACGCTGAACGCCGACCGCAGCTCGTTGTTTCTGCACGATCCGGAAACCGGGGAGCTGTACTCGCGCGTCATGCAGGGCAACGTGATGGGGGAAGTCCGCTTTCCCAGCAATCTGGGCATCGCCGGCTCGGTATTTACGCGAGGTGAGGCGGAGATCATCACGGCGGACGCTTACGACAACGAGCGCTTCAACCAGGAAGTCGACAAGCGCACCGGCTACCGCACCAAAAATATCCTGTGCGTGCCGATTCGCAACAAGAACCGCGAGGTCATCGGGGTCACCCAGGTGCTCAACAAGCACGCGGGGGACTTCGACGCCGAGGACCGGCGGCTGCTGGAAGAACTGTCGCAGCAGGCAGCCGCGGCGCTGGAGAACGCGCGCCTGTTCGAAAAGGTCGATCGGCAGCAGCGGGAGGAGGCGATGCTGCTGGAAGTGGTGAGCTCGATCGCATCGGAAATACGCCTGGAGCCGCTGCTGGAGAAGATCCTGACCGCGGCAACGCAGCTTCTGGACTCCGAGCGCGGCACCCTGTTCCTGCACGACCCGAAGCGCAACGAGCTGTTCTCGCATGTGGCGGGCGGGATCGACAGCGCGCAGATTCGCTTTCCCGCAAGCGCCGGCATCGCCGGGGAATGCTTTACCACCGGCACCGCCATCAACATACTCGACGCCTACAAGGACGCGCGCTTCAATCCGCAGTTCGATCGCAGCACCGGTTTCCGCACCCGCAGCATGCTGTGCATGCCGATCGTGGCCAGGGGCGGGCAGGTCATCGGCGTGATGCAGATTCTCAACCGCAGGCTAGGCGCCTTCGGTCCGGCCGACGAGCGGCGGCTGCATGCGTTCTGCGCCGAAGCGGCGGTGGCGATCCAGAACGCGCAGCTGTTCGAGGACATCAGCGCGGAGCGCAACTACAACGAGTCGATCCTGCGCAGCATGAGCAATGCGGTGCTCACGCTCGACGCCGACGGCGTGCTGCGCAAGGTCAACGAAGCGGCGACGCGCATCCTCAGTCGCACGGAAAGCCAACTCGTCGGGCACGCGCTGGCGGATCTCTTCGCCGGCCGCAATGCCTGGGTGGCGCGCAGCCTGGACAAGGTACGCGCGGAGGGAAAGACCGACATTGCGGTGGACACCGACCTGTTCCTGGATGGAAAGCAGGTGGTGTCGGTCGACCTGACCACCGTGCCGCTGGTGAGCATGCGCGATGAGCCGATCGGCTATATGCTGATGCTGGAGGACATCACGCGCGAGAAGCGCCTGCGCGGCACGCTGTCGCGCTATATGAGCAAGGCGGTGATGGATCGGCTGCTCGAAAGCGGCGACGCGGTGCTAGGCGGAATCAGCCGCGAGGTCAGCGTGCTGTTCTCCGACATCCGCGGCTTCACTTCGATCTCGGAGCGCCTCGGCGCGCAGGAGACCGTCGCCTTGCTCAACGAATACTTCACCGACATGGTCGACATCGTCTTCGCCCATCAGGGCGTGCTCGACAAGTACATGGGCGACATGATCATGGCCGTGTTCGGCTCGGTGCTGCAGCAGGACGACGACCCGGACAATGCCGTGACCGTGGGGAACCAGATGATGGCGGGACTGCGCGAGCTGAACAACCGACTCGCGGCGCGCGGACGCCAGCCGATAAACATCGGCGTGGGCATCAGCACCGGCCAGGTGGTGGCGGGCAACATCGGTTCGCCCAAGCGCCTCGAATACACGGTGATCGGCAATCGCGTCAATATCGCCCACCGCCTGGAGGACGCGAACAAGTACTACGGCACGTCGGTGCTGATCTGCAGCCAGACCTATGAGCGCATGAAGGAGCGCGCGCAGACGCGGGAAATCGACCTGATCCGCGTGCGCGGCATGGAGACGCCGGTTGCGATCTACGAGGCGATGGGGCATCACACCGAGAAATCGTGTCCGCACCGGGAAACGATGGTCGGCGCATTCAAAGAGGGGCTGTCGCGCTTTCGCCGGCGCGAATGGGACGGCGCGGGACAGTGCTTCGAGGAGGCGCTCGCGGCCAATCCGCAGGACGGCCCGTCGCGGATCTACGCCGAGCGCTGCGGGATATTCCAGCGCAGGCCGCCGCCGGCGGACTGGGACGGCGTGTGGTCGGTGCAGAGCAAGTACTAAGAGGCCATTTCAGAATTACCGGAATGGCCGCGGTATTGAGGGAGTCTGAGCGGATGTCTCCGGGTGAGGCTGTCGTTTCACGCAGGATCGGGAAATTCGGGGTGTTCCCCGGAAAAATTTGGAAATAAGCGGTATATGGAACTGAAGCAGATTTCCGTCGATGAGCTGGAACTGGGCATGTACGTGTCCAAGCTCGACCGTCCGTGGACGGAAACGCCGTTCGTGTTTCAGGGCTTCATTCTGAGGAGCCAGAAGCAGATCGATGCGATGAAGAAGTATTGCAAGCATGTCTTCGTCGATCCGGAGAAGGAAGACAAGTCCGACGTGGAGGGGCACGCCGGGCTGACCGCCGCGAACATCCGCGGCACCACGGTGTACAAGGAGAGCGCCAGCCTCGATGTCGAACTGCCGCGCGCGCGCACCGCCATCGCCGAGACCACCAATGTGCTGAGGCAGATCAGCCGCGACGTGGAGGTCGGGCACGCTGTCGATGGCCCCAAGGTGCGCCAGGCGGCGGCCGACATCACCGAAAGCGTGGTGCGCAATCCGGATGCGGCGACGCTGCTGGTGCAGCTGCAGGCGAAGAGTGGCGGAACCTTCAACCGGGCGATCCACGTTTCGGTGATGATGAGCATCTTCGGCCGTTTCCTGCAGCTCCCCATCGAGAAAGTGGAGCAGCTCGGATTGCTCGGCCTGCTGCAGGACGCGGGCAAGCTGAAGCTGCCGACCGCGCTGCTGGAAAAGCGCGAAGCGCTCACCGCGGAAGAGATGGCCCTGTACCAGACCCACGTCGACCATTCGGTCGAGATCCTGACCAAGAC
>JAAOZY010000157.1 GCA_012274205.1 Betaproteobacteria bacterium | reverse complement strand
TGTTGCAAGAGGGCCCGAGGAGGCAAGGCGTGTTCTCGCACAGTACGGCGTCGTTCCTTCAAGCGCCGGCGCCTAACACCGCAATGCACCGGACGCGCACAAGTGTGGCGCGCGCCGGTGACTGCGAACGTTGGGCGCCGATGCAAGTATCTTCGTCACTTGCATCGGCGAACAGACCAAGTGGGCCTCTCCAAAGGCAAAAATCCAGATGAATGAATCCGTGATCAATCAGGTATCCGATACTGCATTTATGGCTGCCGCTTACCGGGCTATGGAGACGGATCGCCCAAACTCAATGTTTCATGATCCTCTTGCGGCGAAGCTCGCCGGCGAGCAGGGCAGGAGGATCATCAGCAGCCTTCCGAAGCAGGCGTTCATCGGCGGCTGGACGGTCGTAATTCGCACGCGGATTATTGACGATTTCATCCGAGCCGCCATTGCCGATGGCGTTGACACGATTCTGAATCTGGGGGCCGGGCTGGACACCAGGCCATACCGTATGGAGCTGTCTAAATCGCTTCGCTGGATCGAAGTGGATTACCCTCACGTCATCGATCTTAAGGAAGTCCGTCTTTCTGGAGAAACGCCACGATGCCGACTAGAACGGGTCAGGTTGGATCTTGCCGATGTTGATGCCCGGCGGACATTCCTCAACAAAGTGGCAACCCAATCGAAGAAAGTCCTCGTACTAACGGAGGCTGTCACTCCCTATCTTTCCGTAGATGCGGCTGCCTCCCTTGGGGGGGACTTGCGGTCGCACGAGTCAATAAGATATTGGGTCGCGGATTACTTCTCCCCGGCGTCATATGAATACCGGCGGCGAAGTGGCATGAGTCAGGCGATGAAGAACGCACCGTTCCTCTTCGAGCCGAAGGATTACTTCGGCTTCTTTGCCCAGATCGGCTGGAAGCCGAAGGAAACGCGGTACTTCGCGATTGAGGCGGAACGGCTGCGTCGTCCGGCGCCGTTTCCTCTCACGATTAGAGTTGTGATGAGGATTATGGAAATTTTCGCATCGCCGCAGCGTCGCCGAGAGATGAAACGTTACGCGGGCTTTGTTCTGTTCGAACCGGCAAAACCAGAGGAACGCGCGGCTACAAAAAACAGCGACGCCCAACAAGAGCATGCAGCCGACGCCAAAGATCGGCGCGGCTGATGCTTGGCGTTGACCCGCAAACGACCGCCGAGACGACCATGTCCCGCCCAACTTCCGCTTTCCGCTTGCTGACGCTGCTCGCCATCGCGCATGCGAGCCTGGCCTTCTACCTGTGGTTCTGCGCGTTCGACCTCGGCCTGCCCTCCACTTCCCTGCACTTATGGGAAATTCTCGGCGCGCTGTGGCTGGTCTGGCCCGCCCAACTGGCCCTGCGCACTGCGGTCCTGTTCGCGCGACATGTCCGCGCTACGGTCGCGCCGCACCCGGCGCCCAAGTCGCGGCATGCGATGTAAGCGCCGGCGCAGCCGTGAGCGCATGCAGGAAATCGCCGACGGCCTGGGTCCTTCTGGCTGCCTACCTCGGAGTTGCCGCGATGCTGTTCCGCGAAGCCCTGAGCTGCGGCACGGCGCTATGCGACCTGGTGGCGCTGATTCCCGCCGCTCCGCTCGGCTTTCCCCTGCTGTGGTGTACCAGGGCATCGATCAAGTGTTCGTCCTGCCGGAGCTTACGCACGCGCTGTTGCGCAGGTGGTATTTCATCCTCCTCACGGTGGCGGCCAACGCCGTCTTCTACTTCGGCGCCGGCTGCCTGCTCGAAACCCTGGGCAGGCGGCTGCTCCGGCGTTTCTCCGGCACGGACCGGCGCTGAGCGCGCATGAACCCCGAACCGGGCAAGCGCCCCGACTACTGGTTCCCGGCCAAGCGCCGCGGTTGGGGCTGGGGGCTACCCGCCAACCGCAAAGGCTGGGCGGTGCTGCTCGCGTTCTACGCGCTGGTCGCCGCCGGCGCGGCGCTGTTTCTGCCGCGGCATGAAACGGCCGGCTTCGTCGTTTACTGCGCGGTCCTCAGCCTGCTGCTGGTGCTGGTCTGCTGGCGCACGGGCGAGCCGCCGCGCTGGCGCTAGCGCGGCGTTCCGGCATACAATTTATTACAAATGCCGGGTCATCACGCGCCCGTTTGGCGCGTTTTTCGCGGTACGGGAGGACGTCTCCCTGCACTTGCACAAAGGAGATCCAGTGATCAACTTCAAGACCGGTATTGCCGCCCTCATCGTTTCTGCCCTGCCCGCGCTGGCGCTGGCGCAAGCCACGCCGACGACACCGAACATCGACAAGCGCGAGGCCAGGCAGGAGCAGCGCATCCAGCAGGGCGCGAAGTCGGGCGAGCTCACGCCGCGCGAAGCGGCCCGGCTGGAAAAAGGCCAGGCCAGGGTTCAGCGCATGGAAACCAAAGCCAAGTCCGACGGCACAGTCACGGCGCAGGAGCGCAAGCGCATCCAGCGCGAGCAGAGCCAGCAAAGCAAACGCATCGCGCGCCAGAAGCACGACCGGCAGCGCTAGCCGGCGGCAGCGCGGGCACTGCGGCATATTGCCGCCGCAGCGCAGCGCTGCTAACCTTCATCTGCTGGAGGAGGCGGGCATGACTGACACCGTCGATGCACTGATACTTGATCTGCTGCAGTGGATCGGCCCCGGGACCAGGGCCTACGCCGAAGTCATGGAGGCGTGGCGCACGTCCTGCCCGCGCCTGCCGGTATGGGAGGAAGCCAACGCGCGCGGTCTGATCGAGCGCCGCCATGTGCCGGGCAGCGCGGCCTTGATCGCGCTGAGCCCCGCGGGAACCGCGCTTCTGCGCGCCCAAGGCCGCGCCGGCGCGCCGGCCCCGGGCCGCCGCGGAGCCGGAAAATGAGCCTGCTGGAGTCGGTGCAGCAGATCCTGCAGCCGCTGTTCCCGGGACTGCTCGGCATCGAACTCAGCGAGGTCACGCCCGAGCGCGTGGCGGCGTCGATGCAGGT
>JAAOZY010000156.1 GCA_012274205.1 Betaproteobacteria bacterium | reverse complement strand
CGGGGGGCAGGTGTACCGCCATGGCGGGCGGCGCGGGCGCAGCAGCGGGCGGCGCGGGCGCAGCAGCAGCCGGCGGCGTATCCGCTGCTGCGGGCTGCTGCGGCTGCGGCGCGGGCGCCTGAGCGGGCCTCGCCGCCTGCGGCGATGGCGCCACTTCGGCGCCGGCCTCGAGCAGCATGATCATGCTGCCCTCGGAAACCTTGTCGCCGACCTTGATCTTGAGCTCCTTGACTACGCCAGCTGCCGGCGACGGAATTTCCATGGTCGCCTTGTCCGATTCGACCGTAATCAGCGAAGCCTCCTTGGCCACCGTATCGCCCGGCTTGACCAGGATCTCGATGACATCGACTTCCTTGAAGTCGCCGATGTCGGGAACCTTCACTTCCGTGATGCTGGACATGGCCGTTCCTTCTAGTGCCCGTTACGATATGAGGGGATACGCCCCGAAGGTCCCGATCCCGCTCCCTCGGTCCCGCTCGACGGGAGACGGGAAAGTCCCCTTGTGGGATTTCCCCTCATACTCCCCTATTCCAGGCCCTTGCAAATTTCCTTCTGCAAGGGCTGCTTACACTGTTACCGGATTCGGCTTGTTCGGGTCGATGCCATACTTCTTGATCGCCGCCGCCACCACTGCCGGTTTGATTTCGCCCTGCTCGGCCAGTGCTTTCAGCGCTGCCACCACGATCCAGTGACGATCGACCTCGAAGAAATCGCGCAAGCGCTCGCGTGTATCGGAGCGCCCGAAGCCATCCGTGCCGAGCACCCGATAGCTGCGGCCCACCGGGATGAACGGCCGGATCTGGTCGGCGAAGGCCTTGATGTAGTCGGTGGACGCCACCACCGGCCCGGCATGCTCCCTGAGGCATTGCTCAACCCAGGAGGCACGCGGCGCTTCCGTCGGATGCAACAGGTTCCAGCGCTCGCAGGCGAGTCCTTCGCGGCGCAGTTCGGTGAAACTCGGGCAGCTCCAGATGTCGGCGCTCACACCCCAATCCGCCTCCAGCAGCTCGCTCGCGACGATCACCTCGCGCAGGATGGTGCCCGAGCCAAGCAGCTGCACCCGCAGCAGCTTGTCCGCACCCGCCTTCGCCTTGGGTTTGGGGCCGGCCTTGAACAGATACATCCCCTTGAGTATCCCCGCCTCCGCGCCCTCGGGCAGGCCGGGGTGGGTGTAGTTCTCGTTCATCACGGTGATGTAGTAATACACGTCCTCCTGATTCGTCACCATGCGCCTGAGGCCGTCATGGATGATCAGCGCCAGTTCGTAGCCGAAAGTCGGATCGTAGGAGACGCAGTTCGGGATCACCGAGGACAGGATGTGCGAATGTCCATCCTCGTGCTGCAGGCCTTCGCCGTTCAGGGTGGTGCGCCCGGCGGTGCCGCCGAGCAGGAAGCCGCGCGCGCGCTGGTCGCCTGCCGCCCAGGCCAGATCGCCGATGCGCTGCAGCCCGAACATCGAGTAGAAGATGTAGAACGGCACGCTGACCACGTTGCTGGTGCTGTAGGAGGTGGCCGCGGCGATCCAGGAGCAGAACGCGCCCGCCTCGTTGATGCCTTCTTCAAGAATCTGTCCGGCCTTGTCCTCGCGATAGTAGGTGACCTGGTCGCGGTCGACCGGCACGTATTTCTGGCCTTCGGAGGAATAGATACCGAGCTGGCGGAACATGCCTTCCATGCCGAAGGTGCGCGCCTCGTCCGGCACGATAGGCACGATGTGCTTGCCCAGGCTCTTGTCGCGCAGCAGCGCGTTCAGAATCCGCACGAACGCCATGGTGGTGGAGATTTCGCGCTCCGTCGGTTTGAGCACGGCGTCCAGCGCCGACAGCGGCGGCACCTCTGGCACTTGGTCGGCCTTGCGCCGGCGGCTGGGCAGGTAGCCCCCGAGCGCGTGGCGGCGCTCGTGCAGGTAGATCATTTCCGGCGAATCGGCCGGGGGAATGTAGAACGGCAATTCCTCCAGCTTGTCGTCCGGAATCGGGATGTTGAAGCGGTCGCGGAACTGGCGGATGGAGTCGATATCCATCTTCTTCTGCTGGTGGGTCGCCATCTTGCCTTCGCCGATCTTGCCCATGCCGAAGCCCTTCACCGTCTTCGCCAGGATCACCGTCGGCTGGCCCTTGTGCTTCGCCGCCGCCGCATAGGCCGCATAGATCTTGTGCGGATCGTGGCCGCCGCGGTTCAGGCGCCAGATGTCGGCGTCGCTCATTTTCGACACCATCTCCAGCAGCTTCGGATGCTTGCCGACGAAATGCTTGCGCACGAACGCGCCGTCGTTGGCCTTGAAATTCTGGTATTCGCCGTCGACCGCCTCTTCCATCACGCGCAGCAGGATGCCTTCCTTGTCGCGCGCGAGCAGCGGGTCCCAGTAAGAGCCCCAGATCAACTTGATCACATTCCAGTCTGCGCCGCGAAAATCGCCCTCCAGCTCCTGGATGATCTTGCCGTTGCCGCGCACCGGGCCGTCCAGGCGCTGCAGGTTGCAGTTGATGACGAACACCAGGTTGTCGAGCTTTTCGCGCGCCGCCATGGAAATCGCGCCCAGCGATTCGGGCTCGTCGGTCTCGCCGTCGCCGAGGAAGGCCCACACCTTGCGGTTCCCGGT
>JAAOZY010000155.1 GCA_012274205.1 Betaproteobacteria bacterium | reverse complement strand
GCGGATAGGTGGCGACGATGGGCGAGACCAGCGCCACCCTGCCTTTGCCCAGCGCGGCGTACATCAGGAACAGGCTCGCGCCGTTGAACATGCCGGTGGCGACGAACCACGGTATGGCGCGCCGGTCGGCCGGCGTGCGCACGCCGCGCAGGCGCGTCACCGCGAGGATCACCACGGCGGACACGGTGTAGCCGATCAGCCCGGCCGCGTAGGGACTGTCCCACAGCGCCAGCCCGGCCTTGGTCAGCACCTGCGCCACGGCGCGCAGCGCCGCCGCCGCGAACGGCAGCGCGAGGGCCCACAGCGGCCAGCGGCGCGCGCGCGCGCCGCCGCTCCAGGTAAGCGCCAGCATGCCGAGCACGATGGCCGCGGTGCCGAGCACACTGCCCGCGCTCAGGCCCTCGCCGAGGAACAGGATCGCGCCCGACAGCGCGAACAGCGGTGTGGTGCAGGAGACGGCGCTGGTGATGGTCGGCCCCATGCGCTGGTTGCCGCTGTAGGTGAGCAGCGTCACCGCCGCCGGAAAGAACAGTCCGACCAGCGCGAACACGCCGGCGGCGGCAAGATTGAATCCGCTGGTATCGAGCACAAACGGCGCGAAGCACCAGAACACCAGCGTCGAGGAGGGCACGCCGATCGCCGCGCCCGCCGCGACCGAGGCATAGCGCAGGCCCTGGCGCGTGGTGATCATGGCCGCGCCCAGGCCGGCGGCCGCGGCGAGCGCCCAGAGAGCGGATTCGAGCATGCCTGTTTGTACCATCCCGGCGCAGCGCTGCAAATCGAATTTTGCGCAGGGCCGGCGCCGCGCTAATGCCGGTGGCGGTGATGCAGGTCGGGCAGGTGCGGGTGGCTGTGCTCGAGTGGCGCATGCTCGTGCGGGTGCGTGTGCGGCTGCGGGCCTTCGTCGCCGCGGTGCGCATGCTGGTGGTGCGCATCGTGCGTGTGCAGATGCGCGTGCGCCTGCGCGTCGTGCGCGTGCGCGTGCCCGTGGCGCTCGCTCAGCGCGAGCCAGGCGGCGGCGAGCATCAGCGCGAACGCTGCAACGAAGCCCGGCGTCAGCGGCTCGCCCAGCAGCGCGATCGCGAGCGCGGCGCCGATGAAGGGCGCAGTGGAAAAATGCGCGGCGGCGCGCGCGCTGCCGAGGTGGCGCAGCGCGAGGATGTACCACACCAGGCTCACGCCGTAGGCGGGCCAGCCGAGCAGCAGCGCCGCGCCGAGCGGCAGCGCCGGCGGCAGCTGCGCGCCGAGCGCGAGCGCGGCGGCGACGTTGACGCCGCCCGCGCTGAGGCCCTTGATCATGGCGATGCTCACCGGGTCGGCCGCAGCGATGCGGCGCGTGAGGTTGTTGTCCAGCGCCCACAGCGCGCAGGCGCCGGCGACGGCGAGCGTGCGCGGCGACAGCCCCGAGACCGCGCCCGGATCGTAGGAAAGCAGCAGGCCCGCGCCGAGCATCAGGCAGGCGGCAAGCCAGATGCGCCCGCCCACGGCTTCCCTGAACACCAGCGCGGCGATCAGCGCCGTCGCGAGGCTCTCCAGGTTGAGCAGCAGCGACACCCCCGATGCGTTCGTGCCGGCGAGGCCCCACAGCAGGAGCAGCGGCGCGGCGATGCCGCCGCTGAGCACCGCGCCCGCGAGCCAGGGAAGGTCGCGCGCCTGCAGCGGCGCTTCCGCCGTGCGCCGGCGCCGCAGCGCGCGCACCAGCGCGAGCCCGGCGCCGCTGCCGAGGTAGAGCAGGCCGGCGAGCAGGCCGGGGGTCGTGTCCGCGAGCAGCAGCTTCGCCAGGGGCGTGCTCGCGCCGAACAGCGCCGCCGCGGCCAGCGCGAGCAGGGCGTAGCGTTGCGTGGAGAAGTCGATCATGCTCAGGGTGTAATCAGTTTCAGGTTGAAGGCGCGTTCGGTCAACCATATCGATGCGACCGCGACGATGGCGACCGAGCCGCCGAGCAGCACCACGCGCCGGTAGAACCAGCTCGCGCGCATCCAGTAGGCGAGCGGCAGGAACACGGCGACGATGCTGAGCTGCCCGGCTTCGACGCCGAGGTTGAAGCCGACCAGCGCCAGCACCAGCGCATCGCGCGGCAGGCCCAGTTCGGTGAGCACGCTGGCGAAGCCGAAGCCGTGGATCAGGCCGAAGGCGAAGGCCACCACCCAGCGCCTGCCGCCCACCAGCGGCCACAGATTGTTGAGTGCGGCGAGCACCACCGAGGCGGCGATGGCCGATTCGACCAGGCGCGAGGGCAGCGCGATCACGCCGAGCGCGGCGAGCGAGAGCGTGATCGAGTGCGCCACGGTGAACGAGGTCACGATCTTGAACACGTCCCAGAACGCTTCGGGAAAGCGCGCCACCGGATTCCAGTGATGGCGCTTGCGCAGCAGCACCGCCGGCAGCAGCAGCGATACCAGGAACAGGATGTGGTCGTAGCCGATCCAGATGTGCCACACGCCTTCGCGCAGGTAGCTCACGAACTGGCGCAGCGCGGACATCTCGCCCAGCACGAAGCGCTGTTTGGCGCGCTCGGGTGTGAACACCAGGCTCTGGATGCGGCCCTGGTATTCGAGATTGAGCAGGCCTTTGTGCTGCGCGTCGAAATCGAAAAACAGGCTGTAGCCGATCTCGATCGCGGCCGGGGCGACGGGGCAGGCCGCGGCAAAGCGCAGCACCTCGTAAGCGCCGTCGCTGTGATGGTCGATCTGGTGCCCGGTCACCGCCAGCGGGCAGTTTTTGTCGTCGCCCGAAACGCTGAGGCGCGCGAGCGCATAGGCGGCGATGTCGGCCTGGCGCGCGCGCACTTCGCCCCAGCTGATGTCGCCGTCGCCGTTGGCATCCAGGCCGATCGCGTATTCCAGGTCGCGCAACGCGATGTCCCACTGGCCGAGCACCTGCGCGCCCTCTATCTTGAGGCGCAGGTAGCTGTCGCTGGGCTTGTGCGCCTCGGCGGCGCAGCTCGCGAGCAGCAACAGCAATGCGAGGATGCGCTTCATCGCACGCCCGGCTGGAGTTGGCGCGCGAGCTTCGCATAGGCCGGGTCCTGGTAGCCGCTTGCGCGCAGCCAGTCCAGCGCCGGCTGCGCCGCCGCGGGGTACTTGGCGGCGAGCGCCGCCTGCATCAGGATGCGCGCGTCGCGCGGCTCGCGCTGCAGCTGGTAGTTTTCCACGGCCAGGCGCAGCGCGCCTTTGGCGTCGCCAAGCAGGTAAAGGTGAAAGCGCGCCTCCTCCTGCTGGTGCAGCTTGTCGCCGCGCAGCGCCGAGGCGTCGAAGCGCTCCTTCAGCATGGCGATGTGCGTTTGCGCGCCGGGCAGCCCGGCCGCCTGTTCCGCCAGCGCCAGGCGCAGCAGCAGGATGTCGGAGCGCTCCCAGTCCTTGAGCAGGGGCAGGACTTCGGCCGGCCGGCCGTGCTCGAGCAGAAAATCGGCGTAGGCGCCGAGGATGTAGCCGTCGGTGACGCCGAGCGCGAGCCCGGCCTTGAAATGGCGCTCGGCCAGCCCGTCGCGGCCCAGCTGCAGCGCCGTTTCGGCCAGCCGCGTCTGGATCCAGAGCTTGAGATCGGCATCGGCCCCGGGGCGCTGCGCCAGGGCCTTGCTCAATTCGGCATAGGCCTGCTCCGCCTTG
>JAAOZY010000154.1 GCA_012274205.1 Betaproteobacteria bacterium | reverse complement strand
CGCATTTCGAATTCGATTTCCTTTGCCGCCACCGCGGTCTCGCCCGCGCCCAGCCTGGCGCCCAGATGGCGCGCCACCGGACAGAAATGACCGCCGGCGCCGATCAGCAGCGGGGTCTCGATCGCATCGTTGACGATCCAGCGGCCGCCGCGCCGCTCGAGCGATTTCAGGGCTTCACCCAGGCGCAACTGCGCGCCGGCGCGCTGCAGCAGGTAGTGGTCGAACTCGCAGCGGCGTATGCCGTAGCTCACCGCGCCTGCATAGCGCGTTTCGATCTCGCTGCCGCGGATCAGCCCGGTGCGAAACGCGGTGATCGGCTGCAGCACGCACGCGCTCGCATAGGCCGCGGTATCGAGCTGCAGCGCCTCGACCACCGGCGGCGTGATCCAGCCTGCGCACACCTTGTTGCGCGGGAACTGCGCCTTGTCCAGCACCGTCACCGCCATGCCCTGCCGCACCAGCTTCCAGGCGCAAGTCGAACCTGCGGGGCCGCCGCCGACGATGAGCGCGTCACAGCTGTGCATGGCGGCGTGTCAGGGCGCGTACAGGTGATGCCGGGTCCACGGTATGCGGTTGTCGCCGGAGCGGTTGAAGCACACCTGGAACAGCTGCATGTCGCCGGAGCGGAATGCAGCCACCGAGCCGGCCAGGTACAGGCGCCAGGTGCGCACGAAGGCCGGGTCGAACATCTGCGTCACGCGTTCGACATTGGATTCATAGCGCGCCAGCCAGAGCTCGAGCGTCCTCGCATAGTGCAGGCGCAGGTTCTCCACATCCAGCACCGAGAACGCATAGGGCTCGAAGATCTGCATCATCTGCGACAGGCTCGGTGGGCGGGCACCGGGAAAAATATTGCGTTCGATCCAAGGCGTCATCGGACTGGGGCGGTCGCGCCCGATGCTATGGATCAGCCCGCGCCCGCCGGCTTTGAGCGTGCGGTCTATGACCGCGCCCAATGTCTGATACTGGTCCACCCCTACGTGCTCGAGCATGCCCACCGAGACGAAGGCATCGAACTCACCGTCGACATTGCGGTAATCGTCCTCGATGAACTGCACGCGGCCGTCCAGGCCTTCGGCCAGCGCGCGTTCGCGCGCGTACGCGATCTGCTCCCTGGAGATGTTGTAAGCCCTTACCGCGACGCCATAGTGCTGCGCCATGTGCAGGGCCAGCGCGCCCCAGCCGCAGCCCGCTTCCAGCACGGTTTCGCCCGGCGCCAGGCGCAGCTTGCGGCATACATAGTCGAGCTTCGCTGTCTGCGCCCGCTCCAGCGACATGTCGGGCTCGGGAAAATAGGCACAGGTATAGACCAGGTTCCGGTCGAGCCAGAGTTTATAGAAATCATTGCCGATGTCGTAATGGTGATGGATATTGCGCCGCGCGCGCGGTTGCGTATTGCTCGCCGGCGCGTTGAACGGTGCCAGCAGCTTTTGCGCGATCGGCGTGCGCCCGGCGCCGCGCATCGATCGATAGATAGCCTCGAGGCATTGCACCAGGTCACCGCGCACATCGATGCGCTCGGCGGCGTACATCTCGCCGAAGCCGAGCTCGGGATTGGCGATGAGCTTGAGCAATGCGCCGCGGTCGTGGATCAGCACCTGGGCGGCTGGCGCGCCGTTCGCGCTCGCAAGCACCTGCCCGTCCCACAGCACCAGATCCAGAGGCGGCTTGCCCAGGGATTCCATCATGCGCGTGAGCAGCAGCCTTTCCGCCAGGAAAGCCTTGTTGCCCAGGGCCGGCCACGGCCGGCCGGCGCGCGCCATGCGTGGCGCCGCGCCGTCGGCCGTCTTGATGAGGTACTGCTCGGTTCGTTCCTGGCTCATGCTGACACCCCGCTAAGGTATCCCGCAGATGCGGCGGATATTCCGCTGCGCCCGCGATTTCCAAGAGACCGCAACAAGCGCAGCCTTGTTGCGGTCTGACTCAGGATAGCACGTGGGGACGTGTCCCCTCGTATCGTTATCGTCACAGACCCTAAGAGTTCGTTTCAAAATGAGGGGATACGCCCGAAAGGAAGTCCCCTTGGGGGACCTCCCCTCATACTTCCCTATATCGGGCGTTGCAAAATTTCATTTTGCAACGGGTTCTAAGTCGGGGTGAACGCCGGCGCCGGAATTGCCGCCGCGCCCCGTTTGTTGTTCCTCGCCTCGACCATGGTGGAAAAATCGAATAGATTGACCGGACAGATGTTCAGCGCGTCCAGCCCGGTCTGGTCGAGAAAGCGGTCCAGCGAAAAATCCGGACGGAATCCCAGATGCCTCGACAGCGGCGCCAGCAGGCTCTCCACGCTTCCCAGTATTGGATTGCGGCTGTGAAAATGGTTCACCATGAATATCTGCCCGCCGGGCTTGCACACCCGGCGCATCTCGTCGACCAGGCGACCCGGATCGGGGACCACGGAGGCGACATACATGGCGACCACCTTGTCGAAGCTGTCGTCCGCGAACGCCATGTTCTCGGCATCCATGACCATCAGCTGCGCCAGGGAATCGATCCCGTCGCGCGCCAGGCGGACGCGCGCGTGCTCCAGCATAGGGCGGGAAATGTCGATGCCGACGACGCGCACGTCCTGCGGGTACAGCGGCAGCGAGAGCCCGGTACCGACAACCACTTCCAGAATCCGCTCACCCGCGCTGCAGCCCATCCGCTCGACTATCGCCCTGCGGCCCGGCTGGAATACTGCCCCGAAGCAGACATCGTAAACACGCGCATAGCGGCGGTAGGCTTGTTCTATCGCTAGTATGTCCAAGGATATCCTCCTCGTTCAGACTGCTTCGGCGTCGCGGATCCTGAGGCTTGCGCGAGCACATCGCAACATGGCCCTTGGCGTTCAGGCTATCCCGGCTCTGCCGGCCGCGCTTGATATTGCTCACAGCCGCGGCCAACGCAAGCAGGCGCGGGTAGCGCAAGCACCGGTAAAATAATCGCACAAAAATACGCCTTGTCGCCAGTACCCACACGCGCGCAGCGTCTACCCCCGTTCAGGTATGTCCTGCGACGCTTGCGCGGACCATTGCGCGGACCAATAACTTGCCCCTGGACCCAAGGCCGGCGCATCATGAACGAGCGTCATCGCGGATTCAGCGAACACTAAAGCGAGCCGGCAGATCTGGAACGATCCTTGTAGCGACCCTGGGTTGAAGATGAAAACGAGCATGCGCGCGATGGTCCTCGATCAGCCCGGGCAGGCGCTAAGGCTGGCCGTGCTGCCGCTGCCGCAAGCGGGCGCGGGCGAAGTGCTGATCGAAGTCGAGGCCTGCGGCGTCTGCCGCACCGACCTGCACCTCGTCGACGGTGAACTGCCGCATCCGGCCCTGCCCATCATTCCCGGCCACGAGATCGTCGGCCGCGTCAGCGCGCTGGGCAGCGGCGTCGCCGGATTCCGACTGGGCCAGCGCGTCGGCGTACCCTGGCTCGGATGGACCTGCGGGCACTGCGAATTCTGCGCCAGCGGCCGCGAGAATCTGTGCGATGCGGCGCGCTTCACCGGCTACCAGATCCAGGGCGGCTATGCCGAATTCACAGTGGCCGATGCGCGCTACTGCTTCCCTCTGCCCGAGACCGGCGATCCCGCCGCGCTGGCGCCGCTGTTATGCGCAGGGCTGATCGGCTACCGCGCCCTGTCGATGGCTGGAGACGCGCGCCGGCTGGGCATCTACGGCTTCGGCGCGGCCGCGCACATCGTGGCGCAGGTGGCCCGGCATCAAGGGCGGGAGTTCTATGCCTTCACCCGCGCGGGCGATGCCGCGAGCCAGGACTTCGCCCGCGGCCTGGGCGCGGCCTGGGCCGGCAGCGCGGACGCGGCGGCGCCGCAGCAACTGGATGCCACGCTGATCTTCGCACCGGCGGGGCCGCTGGTGCCGGCGGCGCTGCGCCAGCTCGCCAAGGGCGGCTGCGTGATCTGCGCCGGCATCCACATGAGCGACATCCCGTCTTTTCCGTATTCCATACTCTGGGGCGAGCGCACGATCCGTTCCGTCGCCAATCTCACGCGCCGCGACGGCGACGAATTCCTTCAGCTGGCGCTGCAGGTGCCGGTGCGCACTTCGGTGCAGACGTTTGCGCTGGCGCAGGCGAACGCGGCGCTGCTG
>JAAOZY010000003.1 GCA_012274205.1 Betaproteobacteria bacterium | reverse complement strand
GGGGCCCCTGCTCCCTGCTCATTCCGCCGCCTCCGTCCGGTCGTCATCATTCATACTGAGCCACTGTCGGCGTCCGGCGGCAATCGCGGCCGGTCGCATCCCCATTGCATGGGGCCCCTGCTCCCTGCTCATTCCGCCGCCCCCGCCGGTTTGCGCCCCGGACCCGGCCAGAGGCGGCGCAGGCCGAGCAGGCCGTGGGGCAGCAGCAGTACGGCGCCGACGATGAACGTACCCATCAGCAGTTGCCAGTGTTTGGCAATTTCGAGGCCGCCGGCATTGGGCAGCGCCTGCAGGCCGAGTTCGAGCAGGATCATGGCAAAGGCCCCTAGCACCGCGCCGGTCAGCGTGCCCATGCCGCCGAGAATCACCATCATCAGCACCCCGCCCGACTGGTGCCAGCTCAGGGTTTCCGGGCTGACGAAACCAAACTGGGCCGCGGCGAAATAACCTGCCATGCCGGCGAGCGCGCCAGCCAGCACGAAGCAGGCCAGCTTGTAGCGGTAGGTTCGGTAGCCGAGCGAGCGCATGCGCTGCTCGTTCACGCGTATGCCGACGATCACGCGTCCGAAGGGCGAGGCGAGCAACCGGCGCAGCGCGACATAGACGAGCGTCAGCAGCACCAGCACCACGAAGTAGAAATGCACGTGGTTTTCCAGAGTGAACGGCTCCCAGCCCGCAATCGCCGCCACCGGCTTGGCGTAGACGTAGATGCCGTCGGCGCCGCCGGCGATCTTGGTGTCATGAAACAGGAAGAACAGCATTTGCGCAAACGCCAGCGTGACCATGATGAAATAAATGCCCGAGGTGCGCAGGACCAGGGCGCCGATGAGCAGCGCGAGCAGGCCCGAGCAGGCCATCGCAAGCGGCAGTGACAACCACAGGCTGGCCGCTTCGTATTGCGGCGCCGCGTAGGCGAGGACATAGCCGGCCAGTCCGAAGAAGGCCGCGTGTCCGAGGCTTACCAGCCCGGTATAACCAACCAGCAGGTCCAGGCTCATGGCGAAAATCGCCATGATCATGATCTTGGTGAACAGCTGGATGTAGTACTTCTCGGCGAAATGCGGCAGCAGCGCCAGCGCCAGCAGGCAGGCGAGCAGGACGAAGGTGGCGCGGGAATGGCGCATCATCCGCCCTTGCCGAACAAGCCCTGCGGCCGCGCCAGCAGCACGACGGCCATGAGCACATAGATCATCATGCCGGACAGTTCGGGCAGCAACTGCACTGCGCCGATGCGGAACGTGATCACCTTGCCGAAGGTGTCGACCAGGCCGATGAGCAGCGCCGCCAGCATCGCGCCCTTGACCGAGCCGATGCCGCCGATGACCACCACGACGAAGCACACGATCAGCACCTGACTGCCCATGCCCGGAAACACCGAAGCCACCGGCGCCGCGATCATGCCGGCAAATGCGGCCAGCGCCACGCCCAGCGCGAACACCAGCCGGTAAAGCAGATTGATGTTGATGCCGAGCGACTGCACCATCTCGCGGTTGGCGGCGCCGGCGCGTATGGTCATGCCCAGCCGCGTCTTCTGGATCAGCAGGTACATGCCCAGCGCGAGTGCGATGCACACCGCCGACATCCACAGGCGGTAGACGGGGTAGCTGAGCGTCTCGTTGAGCGGGATCGATGCGCGCAGCATTTCCGGCACGGCCACGCCATGCACGTCGTCGCCGAACACCACGCTGCGCAGTTCCTCGAATATCAGGATCAGGCCGTAGGTGAGCAGCACCTGATACAGGTGGTCGCGATGGTAGAGCCGGCTGATCAGCAGCCATTCGAGCACGATGCCGATCGCCACCGCGATCACCACCCCACCCGCCATTGCCAGCCACAGGCTGCCGAAATGCTGCGACAGCGAGAACGCCAGATAGGCGCCCACCATGTAGAAGCTGCCATGGGCAAGGTTGATGATGCCCATGATGCCCAGGATCAGCGTCAGACCGCTCGCAACCAGGAACAGCAGCAGTCCGTACTGGATGCCGTTCAGCACTTGAATGAGGAAAGTGTTTGCGTCCATGGTGCTCTGGCGAAGTGTGAAGTGCCGCGCAGATTCAGTCAAACCGCACGGTGCGAAGCAGACAAGGAAAGGCCGGCTTGCGCCGGCCTCGCCCGACTTCGCGCTTTAACTCTTGCGCTTCAGTTCATTTTGCAGCCGCGTGCCGGATCCGCCAGGGCCTTTTGCGCGATCCCAATCACCCGGTTTTCCTTGCCCACAACCTTGCGCAGGTAAATGTCCTGAATCGGGTTGTGCGCCTTGGATATGGTCCATACGCCGCGCGGGCTGTCGATCTTGGCTTTTTCCATCGCGGCGATCATTTCCTTCTTCTTGCTGATGTCGCCCTTGACCGCCTTCAGTCCGGCCGCGAGCAGCAGGCCCGCGTCATAGCCCTGCACCGCATAGACGTCGGGTTGCAGCTTGTAGGTCTTGGCGTAATTCAGGCGGAAGGTCTTGTTCTTCGGCGTTTCGATGCCGTCGCCATAGTGCAGCGTGGTTTCTATGCCCTCGGCTGCATTGCCCACGGCGTCGAGGATGCCGTCGGTGAGGAAGCCCGAGCCGTACAGAGGAATCTTGCCCCTGAGCCCGGCAGCCTGCCAGTCCTTGATCAGCTTGACTCCGCCGCCGCCGGCGAAGAACACGAACACGGCGTCGGGCTTGATCGACGCGATTTCGGTCAGCAGCGGCTGGAAGTCGACGCTCGGAAACGGCAGGAACAATTCCTTCACAACGGTGCCGCCAGCCTTGGTGAAGCCTTCCTTGAAGCCTTCGATGGCCTCTTCGCCGGCGCCGTATTTCCAGGTCAGCGTGACCACCTTCTTGATGCCGCGGTCGGCGAGCACCTTGCCCATCGGATAGGCCGGCTGCCAGTTGGTGAACGAGGTGCGGAAAATGTTGGGCGCGCACAAGGCGCCGGTAGCCGCGCCCGCGCCTGCATTCGGATTGATGTGCAGCGTGCCCGACTCGCGCACGACCTTCACGATGCCCATTTCCACGCCGGAGTGGACTGTGCCGATCAGCACGTCCACTTTGTCGCGCGTGACCAGCTTGTTCGCGTTGTCGGTCGCCTTGGACGGGTCGGATTCATCGTCGACGACGAAATATTCCAGTTCGCGCCCGCTGAGCTGGCCGCCGTTCTCCGCCACCGCCAGCTTGAAGCCGTTGGTGATGGCGACGCCCAGCTGCGCATAGGTGCCGGTATAAGGCAGCATCAGTCCGACCTTGATTTTGCCGCCCTGCGCGAACGCCGGACCCGACAGGCCGGCGACGCAGGCGGCAACGGCTGCGGCCCTGAGAAATTCGCGCCGCCCAAAGGCTGGTTTCTTGCTCATATTGATCCTCCTCGGTTAGAACTATTTTCAATTTGAGGGAACACTTCCCTCCTGCTCCCTTGTCAGGCCCGCCGCGAACGCGCTGCACTGGCGGGCCGTGGATTGCGGCTACTTTACATCCATCTGCGACTTGGCGCGCAGCTTAAAGCGCTGGATCTTCCCGGTCGCGGTCTTCGGCAGCTCGCTCGCAAATTCCACCCAGCGCGGATACTTGTACGGTGCGAGTTTGGATTTCACGTGCTGTTGCAGCTGCTCGGCCAGCGCCGGCGTGGCCTGCACGCCGGCCTTGGTGACGATATAGGCTTTCGGCTTGATCAGCTGGTCTTCATCCGGCTGCCCGATCACCGCCACCTCGAGCACGTCCGGATGCGTCAGCAGCGCGCCCTCGACCTCGAACGGCGAGACGTAGATGCCGCCCACCTTGAGCATGTCGTCGGTGCGCCCTGAATAAGTGTAGTACCCGTCATCGTCCACCGTGTACTTGTCGCCGCTGCGCGTCCAGTCGCCCATGAAGGTGGCGCGGCTCTTGGCGCGGTTGTTCCAGTAGCAGGAGGCACTGGTCGGGCCGTTGATCTGCAGCTCGCCGATCTCGCCGCGCTTCACCTGATTGCCGGCGTCGTCGACCACGCGCAAGGCGTAACCGGGGACCGCCTTGCCGGTCGTGCCGTAGCGCACTTCGCCCGGCCGGTTCGATACGAATATATGCAGCATCTCGGTCGAACCGATGCCATCAAGTATCTCAACGCCGAAGTGACGGGTCCAGCGCTCGCCGATGTCGGCCGGCAGCGCCTCCCCCGCCGAAGTGCACACGCGCAGATTGAGCGTTTCGCGCTTGGGAATGTCGGGGCTCGCAAGCAGCGCCGCATACAAGGTCGGCACGCCGTAGAAGATCGTCGGCCGCTGCTGCTGCAGGCGCTGGAACACCGCTGCCGGCGTGGGGCGCTCCGCCATCAGGATGGCGGTGGCGCCGACCGCCATCGGGAAGGTCAGCGAATTGCCCAGGCCGTAGGCGAAGAACAGCTTCGCCGCGGAGAACACTACGTCGTCCTCGCGTATACCCAGCACCGGGCGCGCGTAGAGTTCCGCGGTCTGGATCAGATGCGAATGCATGTGCACCGTGCCCTTGGGCGTTCCGGTCGAGCCGGAAGAATAGAGCCAGAAGCAGGCGTCGTCGCAGGTGGTATGCGCCGGCTCGCACGCCGTGCCGGCCTGCTGCATCAGCTGCGCCAGCGACAGCCTTCCGTGCGCTTCCTTGCCCGACACGATCACATGCTGCAGAAACGGAAGCCGTTCCGCCCCCTGCTCCAGCAAGGGGGTGAAGGTGGGCAGCAATTGCTCCGATACCACCAGCGCCTTGGCGCGGCTGTCGTTGAGCATGAATTCGTAGTCCGAGGTGGTCAGCAGCGTATTGCCCGCAATCGGCACGATGCCGGCTTTGATTGCGCCGAGAAACACGCTGGGAAAATCGACCGTGTCCAGATGCGCCAGCATGATGCGGTCTTCGAGCCCCAGGCCCAGGCCCTTGAGTGCATTGGCGGCGCGATTGGCGCGCTCCGCCAGCTGGCCGTAAGTGATGCTGCCCGCGTCGTCGATAAACGCGGTCTTGGCGCCGCGCCCGGCGCGCAGATTGCGCTCGATCAGGTCGTATGCGGCGTTGAAGTCGCGCGGAATGCTGACGCGCGGCGGACTGACTCTATGGTCGGCCGAAGATAGTCCCGGCATGTTGCGCTCCTCGCTCAATACTCTGTATCCGTTGCGAATTGAATGTTGCAACGGCCAAGCTGTTGGAATATGAGTGGACATCTCCCCTCATTGCATAGCGAACTCTTATTGATTGGTCCATTCGATCTTGCCCTCGGGCAGCAGGTAGAGGATCAGCGCGCGCCCGCCGCTGACCGTGGGCCGGTGCGCCGAACCCGGCGGATAGACCAGCCAGCCCGCGCCGTGCTCGTCGAACTTCGCCGCGTCCGTGACCGGCATGATCATGTCGATCTCCCCGGTGGGATGGCGGTGATGATTGCCGACCAGATCGGTGATGTCGACCACGTCCACGCTGAATCCATGGGTCGTGTCGCCGGCCTCGAAAATTCGGCCGAAGCGGCGTTTCGCGTCGCCCTGGCCGCACAGCCAGCCCGCGGCGATGCCGGCATGGCAGGCCGCGCGTATCTGCTGGAAGGACACACTCGGGGGAGGAAACTTCAGATTGAGATCGGCCTGAAGCGCACCGTCCAGCGCGCGGCCCTGCGCAAAACGCGCGATCGGCGCGAGCAATTGCTGAAACTGTTGCGGCGTTGCCATGCTGGCACTCCTCCTGTGCACTGCCCAAAGCGGCGCCGCCCGGGCCGCAAGGTCGGCCTGGGCGGCGCTTCACAGCGGTGTCAGTGCATCACCTTCCAGGTGCCGTTCTCGACACGCACCATCACCACTGCGCGGCCATCCAGGCCTTTGTGATTGGTGGGCGAAAAGCTGAATACGCCGTGGTCGGCAGGCATTTCCTTCACGTTCTCCATCGCTTCGCGCAGCGCGACGCGGAATTCGGGTGTGCCGGGCTTGGCTTTTTTCAGCGCTTCGGGAACCGCGTGCTGCAGCAGCAGCCCGGCGTCCCAGGCGTGCGCGCCGAAGGAGTTGCGGCTGTCGGCGCCGTAGGCGGCCTCGTACAGCTTGATATAGTTCAGCGCGACTTTCTTGCTCGCGTTGCTGTCGGGCAATTGCTCCGCCACCAGGATCGGCCCGACCGGCAGCACCGCGCCTTCGACGTTCTTGCCGCCTACGCGCAGGAAGTCCTTGTTGGCCACACCGTGGGTCTGATAAATGTGCCCCTTGTAGCCGCGCTCAACCAGAGTCGCCTGCGGCAGCACCGCCGGCGTGCCCGAACCCACCACCAGCACTGCATCCGGATTGGTGCTGAGGATCTTGAGCATCTGGCCGGTGACGCTGGTATCGGTGCGGTTGTAGCGCTCCGTCGCAACCATCTTGATGCCCTTGGCGGCGGTAATGCCGTTCATGACGCGCAGCCAGAGCTCGCCATAACCGTCGCTATAGCCGATGAATCCCACGGTCTTGACACCGTTGGCCACCATATTGTCGACAATGGCGCCGGCCATGATGCCGAAATCCTGCGGCATCTGGAATACCCAGGCAGCCTTGTCGGCCGCGGGCGCGAACGGCGCCAGCGCAATCTGCGGAGTTTTCGATTCCGCGGCGACCTCCAGCACGGCGGTCGAGGTGGGCGTGGTGCTCGAGCCGATGATGACGTCGACCTTGTCCTCGGACACCAGCTTGCGCGCGTTCTTGGACGCGGCGGTCGGGTCGGTGGCGTCGTCCAGCACGATATAGTTGACGTTCTGCCCGGCTATGGTCTTGGGCAGCAGCGCGACGGTATTCTTTTCCGGAATGCCCAGGGACGCCGCCGGCCCGGTGGTCGACAGGGTCACGCCAACGGTAAGGTCGGCCAGCGCCGAAGTGGCTGCGCCGGCCAAGGCCAGTGCCAGCAGAGTACGCAAAGACTTGTTCATGGAAAAACCCTCCTCAGATGATTGATTTTCGATTTTACCCGCGGGATCCAGCTGACAGAGATAGTACTCCCGGGCCGCTTGCCAATTCGCGAATCTGCATTATAATGCCTTCAGTTTGTTTGGCAAGCATTATAATGCAGGTTTAGATGGGAACCGGCAAGATCAGCATGGGCGCGCGCGAGACTACACAAAAAACCAAAACGGCCGCGACAGCGGACGAAACGTTTTTGCGCGCCCTGGGCGAACGCGTGCGCGATGCGCGTGCGCGCCGCGGCATGACACGCAAGATACTGGCGCGCGACTCGGGCGTGTCCGAGCGCTACCTGGCCCTGCTCGAGTCCGGCCACGGCAATGCGTCGGTGCTGCTGTTGCAGCGCATCGCCGAAGCGCTGAATCTGTCCCAGACCGAATTGCTGCAGCAGGGTCCGGAACAGCCGGTGGAACTTGCGCTGATCTGGCAGTTCCTGCAGCGCCTGCCGGCGCAGAAGCTCCCGCTGGTGCGCTCGCAGCTGCTGCGCGATTACGGCACAGCGAACATCGACCGAATGAAACGCATCGCGCTCATCGGCTTGCGCGGCGCGGGCAAGTCCGCATTGGGCGGCCGTCTGGCGAAGGAACTCGACGTCCCGTTTATCGAACTCGACCGCGAAGTCGAGCGCGAGGCCGGCACCAGTCTGTCGGAAATCTTCCTGCTCTACGGCCAGGCCGGCTACCGGCGCTACGAGCGGCGCTGCCTCGAGAACGTGGTCAGAAACAAGGAGCGCGCGGTCATCGCCACCGGCGGCTCCATCGTTTCCGAGCCGGGCACCTACGACCTGCTGCTGTCAACCTGCTACACCGTCTGGCTAAAGGCACTGCCGGAGGAACACATGGCGCGGGTACTCGCCCAGGGCGACACCCGGCCGATGACCGGCAACCGCGAGGCCATGGAAGATCTGCACCTCATCCTGCGCGGCCGCAACGCGCTGTACCGCCGCGCCGACGTGACCGTCGATACCGCCGGCAAGACCATCGAGCAAAGCCTGCAACAGCTGCGACTGGCCGTTGCCGCTTGAAATTCCGCGGCAGAGCACAATCTGCCGCGGCCACCTGAGTGGAACATGAGGGAAAGGACTATTTCCATTCCCCCGCTAGCGGAATTACTGTAGTACGTTGAAACAGGAGAAACCATGCAAGCAACCTTGACCAAGACCGCCGCTGCGGAACGCATCAGTTTCGGCACCGATCCGGATCGCTACGTGCACTGGCGCATGAGCGTGGATGGCGCCGTCGCCACCCTGGCGATGAACGTGAACGAGGACAAGGGGCTCAAGCCCGGCTACAAGCTCAAACTGAATTCCTACGACCTCGGCGTGGATATCGAACTCTACGACGCCCTGAACCGCATCCGCTTCGAGCACCCGCAGGTGCGCTGCGTGGTGCTCACCTCGGCGCGCGAGCGCATGTTCTGCTCCGGCGCCAATATCTACATGCTCGGACAATCCAGCCACGGCTGGAAAGTGAACTTCTGCAAATTCACCAACGAAACGCGCAATGGCATGGAGGATTCCAGCCGCCACGACGGGCTCAAGTTCCTCGCCGCAGTGAACGGCACCTGTGCCGGCGGCGGCTACGAGGTCGCGCTCGCCTGCGATGAAATCCTGATGATCGACGACCGCTCCTCCACCGTGAGCCTGCCCGAAGTGCCGCTGCTCGGCGTGCTGCCGGGTACCGGCGGCCTCACGCGCATCACCGACAAGCGCAAAGTACGGCGCGACCTGGCCGATTTCTTCTGCACCACCAGCGAGGGCGTGCGCGCCGATCGCGCCAAGGATTGGGGCCTGGTCGACCACAGCGCGAAGCCGCAGGCGTTCGCGCAGGCGGTGCAGGAACACGCCGCCCGCCTGGCGTCCGCGAGCGAACGGCCCGCCGACGCCAGGGGCGTAGCCCTGACTCCGCTCAAATGCGGCTACGACGAGCACGGCTATCACTACGAATTCGTGGATGCCGCCGTCGACCGCGCCGCGCGCACCGCCACGCTCACGGTCAGCGGCCCGGCCGAGGCACAGCCCGACAGCATCGAGGGCATCCTCAAAGCCGGCGTCGCCTGGTGGCCGCTGCAGATGGCGCGCGAACTCGATGACGCCATACTCATGCTGCGCACCAACGAGACCGAAGTCGGCACCTGGCAGCTGAAGACGCGCGGCGACATCGACGCCGTGCTCGCCGTGGATGCGGTGCTGGCGCGGCACCGCGCGCACTGGTTCGTGCGCGCAACCCTGGGTATGCTGCGGCGCACGCTGGCACGCCTCGATGTCACCTCACGCACCCTGTTCGCCATCATCGACCAGGGCTCCTGCTTTGCCGGCACGCTGGCCGAGCTCGCACTGTCCGCCGACCGCGGCTACATGCTGCAGCTGCCCGACGCACCGGAAAAAGCGCCGCACATGGCGCTGTCCGAACTCAATTTCGGCACCTACCCCATGGTGAACCGCCTCACGCGCCTCGCTACGCGCTATTGCGGGCGCGAGGAGCCGGTGGAGGAAGCGCGCCAGGTGATCGGCGAGAAACTCGATGCGCACGACGCGGCCAGGCTCGGTATCGTGACCTTCACCCCGGACGATCTGGACTGGGACGAGGAAGTGCGCATCGCGCTGGAGGAGCGCAGCAGCCTTTCGCCCGACGCGCTCACCGGCATGGAGGCAAACCTGCGCTTCACCGGCGCCGAAACCATGGAGACGCGCATATTCGCGCGCCTGTCGGCCTGGCAGAACTGGATATTCAACCGCCCCAATGCGGTCGGCGAGCAGGGCGCGCTGAAGGTGTTCGGCAGCGGCACGAAAGCGAAATTCAACTGGGAACGAATCTGAGATTCAGAATTTAGGAGAATAACGATGTCCATCAACTACAGCGAAAAAATCCCCAACAACGTCGACCTTTCCGGCAACAAGACGCTGCAGCGCGCGCTGGAGCACTGGCAGCCCGGCTTTCTCAGCTGGTGGTCGGAAATGGGGCCGGACGAGTCGAGCAATGTCGACGTGTACCTGCGCACCGCGATCAGCGTCGAACCGAAAGGCTGGGCGCATTTCGACTACGTCAGGATGCAGGATTACCGCTGGGGCATCTTCCTCGCGCCGGCCGAGCCGGGGCGCAAGATCAATTTCGGCGAGCACATGGGCGAACCCGCGTGGCAGGAAGTGCCGGGCGAATACCGCTCCACCCTGCGCCGCATCATCGTCACCCAGGGTGACACCGAACCCGCGTCCGTGGAGCAGCAGCGCCATCTCGGGCTCACCTGCCCCTCGCTCTATGACCTGCGCAACCTGTTCCAGGTCAACGTCGAGGAAGGCCGCCACCTGTGGGCCATGGTGTACCTGCTGCACGCCCACTTCGGCCGCGACGGTCGCGAAGAAGGCGAAGCGCTGCTCGCGCGCCGCTCGGGCGATGCCGACAATCCGCGCATACTCACCGCCTTCAACGAGAAGACGCCGGACTGGCTGTCGTTCTTCATGTTCACCTTCATCACCGACCGCGACGGCAAATTCCAGCTCGCGGCGCTGGCGGAATCCGGCTTCGATCCGCTGTCGCGCACCTGCCGCTTCATGCTGACCGAGGAAGCGCACCACATGTTCGTCGGCGAATCCGGCATCGCGCGCATCATCCAGCGCACCTGCGACGCGATGAACGAGCACAAGACGGAAGATGCATCCAAACTGCGCGCCCTGGGCGTGATCGACCTGCCCACACTGCAGAAGTACCTCAACTTCCACTACAGCGTCACCAGCGATCTGTACGGCTCCGAGATTTCGTCCAACGCCGCCTCCTTCTACGCCAACGGGCTCAAGGGCCGATTCGAGGAAACCAAGCTCGCCGACGACCACAAGCTGCACGGCTCCGAATATCCCTACATGGAAGTCGCCGGCGGGCAGATCGTGGTCAAGCATGCCCCCGCGCTCACCGCGCTCAACGAACGCCTGCGCGACGACTGGGTCGCGGACGTGCAGTCGGGGATCAACCGCTGGAACAAGATTCCGGAAAAAGCCGGCATCGCCTTCCGCTTCACGCTGCCGCACAAAGGCTTCAATCGCCGCATCGGGCTGTTCACCGAGCACCATGTCAGCCCCGACGGCAGGATACTCAGCGAAGCCGAGTGGACGAAATCACACGGCACCTGGCTGCCCACCGCGGAAGACCGCGCCTACGTCTGCTCCCTCATGGGCAGGGTTGCGGAACCGGGCAAGTTCGCCAACTGGATCGCGCCGCCCGCGCGCGGCATCAACAACCAGCCGGCGGATTTCGAGTACGTGCGCTTCAACTAAAGGCAAGGACCAGGCACAAAGCGATGAACGCACCCGCCGAACTCAAGCGCCAGCACCTCATCGATCCGATGGACGACAAGCAAGGGGGAACACCCCCTTGCAAATCCCCCAAGTCAGCGATGAGGTGCTAGTTATGAACGCCCCGGCCGAACTCAAGCGCCAGCACCTCATCGATCCGGAAATATGCATTCGCTGCAATACCTGCGAGGAGACCTGCCCGAAAGATGCGGTGACGCACGATGGGCGCAACTACGTGGTGAAGGCGGAACTGTGCAATTTCTGCAATGACTGCATTTCGCCCTGCCCCACCGGCGCCATCGACAACTGGCGCCGCGTGGCCGAGCCATTCAGCCTCGAACAGCAGTTCTCCTGGGACGTCTTGCCGCCGGACACCTCACCCGAGGTCGAGGCGGAGAGCGCGCTTCCGGAGGACGTGCAGCGCATCACCGACATCGCGACCCAGGGCCAGGGCGGCACCGCAGCCCCGCCCTGGTCGGCCGCGCACCCCTACCTCAACCTGTACACGCTGGCGCACCCGGCGATCGCCACCGTCGCCGGCAATTACCGCCTGACCGCCCCGGAGACGTCGAATGAAATCCACCACATCGTGCTCGACTTCGGCGCTACCGCCTTTCCCGTGCTCGAGGGGCAGTCGCTGGGCATCGTGCCGCCCGGCGTGGACGCCGCCGGCAGACCGCACCACATCCGGCTCTACTCGATCGCGAGCCCGCGCGACGGCGAGCGTCCGGGCTACAACAATCTCGCGCTCACGGTGAAGCGCGTCGTTTCGGACCGCGATGGCAAGCCGGTGCGCGGGCTCGCTTCGAACTACCTGTGCGACCTCGACAAAGGCGACAAGGTCAGCGTGGTCGGGCCCTACGGGGCGAGCTTCCTCATGCCCAATCACCCGGGATCGAACATCATCATGATCTGCACCGGCACCGGCTCGGCGCCGATGCGCGCCATGACCGAACGCCGGCGCCGGCGCATGGGGCTCAAGGAAGGCGGCGAATTGTGGCTGTTCTTCGGCGCACGCACGCCGGTAGAGCTGCCTTACTGCGGGCCGCTGTTGAAACTTCCGAAGGAATTGATCGAGGTCAATCTGGCATTTTCGCGCCAACCGGATGCACCCAAGCACTATGTGCAGGACATGATCCGCGTGCGCGGCGACGACGTCGCGCGCCTGCTCAGGGACGACAACAGCTATATCTACATCTGCGGCCTCAAAGCCATGGAAGCGGGCGTTGACGCGGCCTTCGCCGACGTCTGCCGCAGCCACGGCATGGACTGGTCGAAATTGCTGCCCCAACTCCGGGCAACAAACCGCTACCACGTGGAAACCTATTGACGCTGCCGCCAGGCGCGCCCGGCCGGCGCGGCGCATGCCGCGATCTCAGGCTTTCGCCGAAAAACTGGGCAGCGTAAGGCGCCAGTGTATGGCGGCGAGCCGCGTGAGAAAGATCGCCGCCGCGGCGATCAGCGCGGCGCTCGTGCCGGCGACGCCCGCACGCACCAGGCCGATGAACAGCATCGCGCCCGCCCAGGACGCAGTCGCATAGAGTTCACCGCTGAACACCAGCGGCACCTCGTTGCACAGGATGTCGCGCAGCACGCCGCCGAATACCCCGGTGACCACCCCGAGAAAGCTGGCGACGAACCAGGGCGCGCCATAAGTCATCGCTGTCTGGGTGCCGATAATCGTAAACAGGGCGAGTCCGAGCGCATCTGGCGCCAGGAACAGGTTCGCCGGCAAGCGCACCAGCCGCACCAGCACGAAGGTCGCCACCCCGGCGGCGATTGCGGCGACCAGGTAGCTCTGATCCGCGACCCAGAACACCGGCCGCTCCAGCAGCAGGTCGCGCATGGTGCCCCCGCCCAGGGCCGAGGTCAGCGCCACCAGCACCACGCCGAAAAGGTCTATGGGCTTGCGCCCGGCCTCCAGCACCCCGGTGACCGCACTCACCCCCACCGCGCCCATGCCGATTGCAAAGATCAGCTCGCCCATACCGGCTCTCCATCGTTCGGTTGATTGACAATGGTATTCTAATGACACCATGAACAAACAACTCTTGCTTGAACGCAGCGGCGCGATCAGCACGCTTACCCTGAATCGCCCGGACAAAGCCAATGCCCTTAACGCGGACCTGGCCGACGCGCTCGGCGCCGCAGTCGAAGCCGCGCACCACGACGGCACGCGGCTGCTGGTACTCAAGGGCAACGGCCGCCATTTCTGCGCCGGCTTCGATTTCGGCGGCTATGAGGATGCCGCGGAAGGCGAGTTGCTGCTGCGCTTCGCGCGCATCGAACTGCTGCTGCAGGCGCTGTACCACGCGCCCTTCGCCACGCTGGCGCTGGCCCAGGGCAGAAATTTCGGCGCCGGCGTGGACCTCGTCCTGGCTTGCGGCAGCCGCGTCGCCGCGCCGGACGCGCAGTTCCGCATGCCCGGCTTGAAATTCGGTTTGCAGCTGGGGACGCGCCGGCTGGCCGCGCGCATCGGCGGCGACACGGCGCGCGCGCTACTCGCGGCGAGCAGGACGTTCGACGCCGCAGAGGCGCAACGCATCCGATTCGTGCAGGAAATCGCCGCCGCCGAGGACTGGCCCGCGCTGATCGAGCGTGCGGCGTCCGCGGCACAACAACTTTCTCCGGCGGCCTCAGCCCGGCTGCACGCCGCCACCGTGAGCGATACGCGTGCAACGGACCTGGCCGATCTGGTACGCTCCGCGATCGAACCGGGCTTGAAGGAACGCATCAGTGAATACCGCAAGAGCTGAACTCGGCGCCGTCACGCTGGAGCAATTGCGCTTCGACAATCGCTACGCCACGCTGCCGCCGGCGTTTTACACCAGGCTCGCGCCCACCCCCCTGCCCGATCCGTATCTGGTCGCCTTCAATCCGGCCGCCGCCGCGCTGATCGGCCTCGCGCCTGCCGAAGCGCTGCGCGCCGAGTTCGCCGAGATCTTCTGCGGCAACCGCCTGCTGCCGGGTTTTGATCCCCTGGCCGCGGTGTATGCGGGCCACCAGTTCGGCGTATTCGTGCCCCAGCTTGGCGACGGCCGCGCCATCCTGCTGGGGGAAGCGTCGGGCGCGCAGGGCCGCTGGGACCTGCAGCTCAAGGGTGCGGGCATTACGCCCTACTCGCGCATGGGCGATGGCCGCGCCGTGCTGCGCTCCTCGATCCGCGAATACCTCGCGTCCGAAGCCATGCACGCGCTGGGCATACCCACCACGCGCGCGCTCGCCATCGTCGGCAGCGATCAGCCGGTGATGCGCGAGAACATCG
>JAAOZY010000153.1 GCA_012274205.1 Betaproteobacteria bacterium | reverse complement strand
ATATTTCGTTAGCCCTCGCGAATGAGCTCTTCTGACGGATCTGAGGCCCTTGACCGCACGGACGTCGGGCCTGGACTCCAGCCTGCACTGCGCCTGTACCGACGCCTCTATCTCTCGCGCACCGACTTGGAAGAGGCGAAGGCAACGGTCGAAGAACTGCTGCGCGCGCGCATTCCCCTTCCGCGCAATGACTTGCCAAGTCCCCTGCTCATGGCGCTGACTACGGCGCTGGTTGTCGCCTACGCGCGGCCGTTTGTGAACTCACGCGGGCAATCCAGCTTCGCTGAAAAGTCACTTCCAGGCTCGCTCCTGCGCGTACTCACCTCCAAGCAGCGCGATATTCATGACTACCTAGTCAATGTCCGGAACCGTGAGGTCGCCCATTCTGATGCCGAGAGATCGGAGATCTACCTGAAGCTGTATCCTGACGGGCATGGAGCTATCCTTCGGGTCGCGCGCAGCCCATTTCTCAGAGCCGAGCTAAGGTCGATCCACCGCATCATCTCGAAGCTAGACGAAGAAGTGGATCGCCGTTGCACCGAACTTCGGAGAATTCTTCCGCAAGGAGTCTGGGTGTGAAAGTAGTGAGTGCTGCGAGGGCGAACAAGTCCTTCGACACGGACGCACAAATGCATCCGTGCGCGCTGCGCACGCGCTTCGTGTGCGCCGGTCAATTCCGACGTTGGGCGGATCAATGCTGAAGGAGCAATACATGATCGAACACACCCTCGACACTGCGCACTCCATTTTGTATTTGCGGCCAAAGTCCGCACTTGAGGAAAGCGACTTTGTGCAGCTTGCGAAAACGGTCGACCCCTACATTGGAGAAACCGGACAACTCGCTGGACTTATCATCGAGGCCCCAACGTTTCCCGGATGGGAAAGTCTTGGGGCAATGGCGGCCCACTTTCGCTTCGTGCGAGATCACCACAAGCACATCAAGAAGATTGCCCTCGTCACTGATTCCGCCCTGGGTAATGTCGCCGAGCATTTGGCGTCACACTTTGTGGCAGCCGAGATCAGGCACTTTTCCGCGGGGGAGCTCGAGGCTGCGAAACAATGGGTGATGAACCGCACTTGATTTGACTAACACGGCGCTCCACCCGACTGCTCGCCGCTACCAGCAGGAAAAGCATCCACCGAATGTCCAAGGAAGTCAAAGTCACTCCGCCGCGCGCTGTCGTCGCCGCCGTACAGCTGCAGGAGGTAAGCGACGGAGAGCTCGAGGCATCGTTGGACGAACTGCGTGAATTGGCCAAGACGCTGGGGTTCGAGGTGGTGGCCACGTTCACGCAAAAGCGCGCGAGTTTCGATTCGGCGGCCTACCTGGGCGCTGGCAAGCGCGATGAGATCCGGCGCTTTGTACAAGGCGAGGCGGATCAATCCGGGGATGCCCCGAAGGAGACCCCCGTCGCGGCAAAGCGCTCGGGGAAAAGCGCCGAACGACGAATCGCACACCACGGAGCGGTCGCGGCGCGTGAATCGACAAAGGACCTGGCCGGCACCGACATCCGCCGGGCCGCCTTCGTGCTGGTGGACCACGAGATTTCGCCGTCGCAGGCGCGCAACCTGGAAAACGAAACCGGATGCGAGGTGATGGACCGCACCATGGTGATTCTCGAGATCTTTCACCGCCACGCGCGGTCCAACGCGGCGCGCGCGCAGGTCGAAATCGCGCGCTTGCGTTACCTGGCGCCACGCTTGCGCGAGGCGGCCAAGCTGGCCGGGCCGCAAGGGCGGCAGCGCAGCGGTATCGGCGGCCGCGGTGCAGGTGAAGGCGCCGGCGAGGCGGACCGCGCCAAGATCCGCGACCGCATCGCGGAGCTGAAGGAGGAGATCGCCGCACTCGACCTCGAACGCCGGACCCAGCGTGCGCGGCGCCAGGAAACCCAGGGGCTGGCGCGCGTGGCGCTGATCGGCTACACGAACGCGGGCAAGTCCACGTTGATGCGCGCGCTGACGGGAAGCGAGGCGCTGGTTGCCGACAAGCTGTTCGCGACGCTCGACACCACCGTGCGCACCCTGGTGCCCGAGGGAGTGCCGCGCGTGCTGGTGAGCGACACGGTGGGTTTCATCAAGAACCTGCCGCACGATCTGGTCGCCTCGTTCAAATCGACGCTCGAAGAAGCCGCCGAGGCGTCGTTGCTGCTCCACGTGATCGACGCCAGTGACTCCGGGCTGGATCGCCAGCTCGAGGTGACCGAGAAGGTGATTGGGGAAATCGGGGCGGGCAAGGTGCCGCGCCTGCGCGTGTTCAACAAGATCGACCGGGTCGGCGACGCCAAGGCACAGGCCGAACGCGCGAAGGCCTTGCGTGCCCGGTTCCCCAAGTGCATCGTGATGAGCGCCGTCGACAAGGATGACATTGCCGGACTGCACAAGGCGATCCGCGCGTTCTTTGGCCGGCGCCTGATGCAGTCCGAGTTATTCCTCCCATGGTCGGCGCAGCAGCTGCGCGGCGAGCTGTTCGCGACTTGCGAGGTGCTGGAGGAGCGCGCCGGGACGGAGGGTGCGTTCTTCCGCGTGCGCGGCGCGCGCAAGGACATCGAGGGCCTGCGCGAGCGGATCGGTCAGGCGCAGGGGATTCACTGAGCCGACTGCCTCCAGCCTGCGGGCTTCGGCGGCAGCCCGTGTCAGCGTCAGCCGCCGAACTCCGTCCGCAGTAGCTTTGCCGCCTCCACCATCGCGGTGAGCTTGCCCTGCGCCACGTCGCGCGGCAGGTACTTCATGCCGCAGTCGGGCGCCAGGATCACGCGCTCCTTGGCGACGTAGGGCAGCGCTCGCCGCACGCGCGCCACGATGGTCTCAGGCGATTCGACGGCCATGTCCGACAGGTCGATGCAGCCGACCATGATCTGCTTGCCATCGAGCTGCTCCAGCACCTTGCAATCCAGGTGCGATTGCGCGGTTCGATCGACACCTGCTTGCAGCCGCACTGGGCCAGTTCCGGCAGGAACGAGTAGCCGGTCGGCCGGTCGTGGATGACGGCCGCGTAGCCGAAGCAGATGTGGACCGCCGTGGTCCCGATGATGCCATCGAGCGCACGGTTCAATGCGGCCAGTCCGTACTGGCGCGCCTTCTCCGGCCGCGCCTGCATGTAGGGTTCGTCGATCTGCACCACGTCGGCGCCGGCGGCGAACAGATCCCGGATCTCCGCGTTGACCGCCACCGCGTAGTCCATCGCCGCCTCCTCCTCGCTGCCATAGAAGTCGTTCTGCGCCTGCTGCAGCATGGTGAACGGACCGGGCACGGTGATCTTCGTCTTGCGGTCGGTGTGCCGGCGCAGGAAGAGCAGGTCTTCCACTTCCACCGCATGCATGCGGCGGATCTTTCCGACGATGCGTGGCACCGGGTTGGGGTGGCCGGAGCGATCCAGACCCGTGCCCGGATTGTCCAGGTCGACGCCTTCGAGCGCGGTTGCGAAACGGTTCGAGTAACTCTCGCGGCGGATCTCGCCGTCGCTCACGATGTCCAGTCCCGCCTCCTCCTGCGCCCGGATCGCGAGCAGCGT
>JAAOZY010000026.1 GCA_012274205.1 Betaproteobacteria bacterium | reverse complement strand
CTCCAGCTGCTTCTGCGCGTCGGCAGTGGGCAGGTTGATCTGCAGTTCGGCGTATTTTGAGTAGGTGGTGGTGATCATCAGGAAGATCAGAATCACCAGCAGCACATCGATCAGCGGGATCAGGTTCATCTCCAGGGGCTCCCTGGCCTGGAAGCGCTGGAAATTCATGTCTTATCTGGCGCCTGCCGCGGGTTGGCGGAATCGAAGTCGAGGCGCTCGCCGTGGACCAGGTCCACCAGCTTGCTCGCCTGCTGCTCCATGTCAACCAGGAAGCTTTCCACCTTGGCGCGGAAATGGCGATAGAAGATCATCGCCGGAATGGCGACCACCAGGCCCAGCGCGGTGTTGTACAGCGCCACCGAAATGCCGTGCGCCAGCACCTGCGGATTGGTGCCCGTGGGCGCCTGCGATCCGAAGATTTCAATCATGCCAACCACGGTACCGAACAAGCCCATCAGCGGCGCGATCGTGGCGAGCGTGCCCAGAGTCGTAAGAAAGCGCTCGAGCTCGTGCGAAACGGCATGGCCGGCTTCTTCGATCGCCTCCTTCATCACATAGCGCGAGCTCTTGTGATTTCTCAGGCCGGCAGCGAGCACCTGACCGAGCGGGGAGTCCTTGGCGAGCTGGTCCAGCATCTGCGGATTCACGCCCTGCTGCCGGTAGGCATTCACCACCTTGCCCAACAGGTCCGCGGGGACGATTTTCTCCCTGCGCAGCATCATCAGGCGCTCGATGATCAGGGCCACGGCGATGATCGAAGCGATCAACAGCGGATACACTGGCCAGCCCGCAGCGGTGATCATCGCAAACAATGAACTCTCCCGGAAATTTTTTACCGCCGTCACTTTAGCTTCTGCGCGACGTTTGAGCAAGGCTTGCGCCGTGCAGTGCGCAGGCCGGAGTGGGCGATAGGCACACTGTCCGCGACGCTGCATGCACGCAGCTGCGCTGCCGTCGCTGCTGCGCGCGGCGTGGCGCAAATTGGCGGCAGAAGTTTATCCACAAATTATGTGGATAAAGTTGTGTACAGTTTGGAGAAAACCGCCTTAAGTAGAACGCGCATAAGGCTTTTTTGACGCCGCCCAAAAATTGAACTGGCTTTTTTCGTATTTCAAAACAACACCTTACAGACTCCTCCGAGGAGGGCCGCTTGCCTAATAAACAGGCAGGGCGCACGTAAGCGCTTGCTGTGGATAGTGTAATATCGTCGTATGCTTCCAGAGCCAGATTTGACGCGGGTTTCCAGCCCGCTCCCGGTGGAGATTCTCAGCGTCTCCGCGCTCACCCGAAGCGTGCGCGACCTGCTCGAACATCGATATCCGCTGTTGTGGGTGGCGGGCGAAATCTCCAACGTCGTGCGCGCCAAATCCGGACATCTGTATTTCTCGCTCAAGGACGATGCGGCGCAGGTGCGCTGCGTGATGTTCCGCAACCGCGGGCAATATCTGGACTGGGAGCCACGCGAAGGTCTCCGGGTGGAAGTGCGTGCACTGGTAACGCTGTATGAGGCACGCGGCGATTTCCAGCTCAACGTGGAGTCGATGCGCCGCGCCGGACAGGGAGCGCTGTTCGAAGCATTCCTGAAGCTGCGCGACAAACTGGACCGGGAAGGACTGTTCGACGCCGCGCACAAGAAGCCGCTGCCTGCGTATCCGCAGCGCATCGGCGTCGTGACCTCGCCGCAATCGGCGGCGCTGCGCGATGTGCTGACCACGCTCGCGCGGCGCAATCCTTCGATCGCGGTCATCGTCTACCCGGCGCAGGTGCAGGGCGAAGCCGCGGCACAGCAGCTTGCCGCCGCCGTCGCCAGCGCAGCGCGCCGCGGCGAATGCGAGGTGCTCATCCTGTGCCGCGGCGGCGGCTCGATCGAAGACTTGTGGGCGTTCAACGACGAGGCGCTTGCGCGCACCATCCATGCCTGCACTATCCCGCTCGTCACCGGGATCGGCCACGAAACCGACTTCACCATCGCAGAATTCGTCGCCGATCGGCGCGCCGCCACCCCGACGGCCGCGGCTGAACTGGCGGCGCCGGCGCGCAGCGAAATGCTGGCCGAACTGCGCCAGCTGGGGCAGTCGCTGCGGCGGCAGATGCGATTCGCGCTCGATGCGAAGGCGCAGCGGGTGGATTCACTGGCAAGCCGCCTGCAGAGCCCCGCGGACCGCCTCGCCGCGAGCAGCGCACGCCTCGGCCTGGCGCGCGCGCGCATCACCGCCGCATTCGCGCTCGCAACGCGCAACGCAGCGTGGCGCCTTTCGCACGCCATACAGGGGCTTGCGGCCGCACGACCCAAGCTGCAACTGCTCCAGCAGGAAACCGTGCAACTGGACGAAGCGCTGCGGCGCGCAACAGCACTGCGGCTGGAGCGATTGCGCGAGGCGCTCGCACGACTTTCCCTGGGCCTCGCGCATCTGGATCCAGGCGCGGTGCTGGAGCGCGGCTATGCCATCGCGCGCCGTCCCGACGGCAGCGTGGTGCGAACCAGCGCGGGCCTGCAGACGAACGACTTACTGGAACTTTCGTTCGCGCGCGGTGCCGCTTCGGTGCGCGTGGAGAAACCCCATTGAGCGCACGGGCTTCGTTGCCAGCGCCGGCGCTTATCGCCTACAATTGGCGCTTAAGAGTCTTCGGCACAGCGAGGGACAGATCCCTTCGTGCACCGCCAAGCCAGCCTGTTGCAGAATGAAGTTGCAGCGGCTCTCAATCTCATTATCCGCGACAGACGAACAAGGAGAATACGGAATGGAACACAAATTGCCACAACTGCCTTACGCGATGGATGCATTGCAACCGCACAT
>JAAOZY010000152.1 GCA_012274205.1 Betaproteobacteria bacterium | reverse complement strand
CGCCAGACGATGCGCCAGCAATCACCCTTGAGCGCGCGCGCGATGCGGTCGTGGTGCAAGCCGACGAGCGCTGGTACGTCGGTCCCGATAACGGTCTGCTCTCGGTGGTCGGCGCGCGCGCGCTCAAGGGTGATTGCTGGCGCATCGTCTGGCGGCCGGAACAGCTCTCGGCTTCGTTTCACGGGCGCGACCTGTTCGCCCCGGTGGCCGCGACGCTGGCCGTGCAGGGCAGCCTGCCCAAAGCCTGGTTCGAGCATAGCGGCAGACTCGAGGTCGACTTTGGCGGCGACGACCTGCCCCAGATCATCTACATCGACCACTACGGCAATGCCCACACCGGGATACGCGCGAGCGGAATCCCGCGCGACGCGCGGCTCGCACTGGGCAATGCGCAGATTGGGTTCGCGCGCGTCTTTTCCGAATCCGCTGACGGCGCGGCCTTCTGGTATGAAAACAGCCAGGGACTGGTAGAGATTGCGGTCAGCGGCGCCAGTGCGGCGCAACGGCTGGGGATGAAGGTCGGCGATTCCCTGGGCTGGGCGTGAACGTGCAGCCGCCATGCAGGCGGCCCGAGCGCGCTCTATTGCACCAGTATCACCCGGTAGTCGTTGACGTTGGTACGGGTTGGACCGGTCACGACGAGATCGTCCAGGACCTCGAAGAAGCTGTATCCGTCGTTGTTGGCCAGCAACTTTTTGGGCGCGGCACCGGCCGCCGCGGCGCGCGCGAGCGAGTCGGGCGCGAGCACCGCGCCGGCATTGTCCTCCGATCCGTCGATGCCGTCGGTGTCGCAGGCGAGCGCATGTACCCCGGGCATGCCGCCCAGTTCGACAGCCAGCGACAGCAGGAACTCCGAGCAGCGGCCGCCGCGGCCCTTGCCGCGCACGGTGACCGTGCATTCCCCGCCTGAAATCAGCGCCAGCGGCGGCTTGAACGGTTCGCCATGGCTGCAAATCTGGCGCGCCAGCGCAGCGTAGACTTTGGCGACTTCGCTGGCTTCGCCGGTCACGCTGTCGCCCAGCACCACCGGCGTGATGCCTTGGCCGCGGAAATAGGCGGCGGCGGCCTGCAGCGAACCCTGCGCCGTGGCGATGACTTTGTTTTCGACGCGCTGGAACAGCCTGTCGCCCGGCTTGGGCGTTTCGGCAATCTCGCCGCGTGCGCCGCGCTGCAGATGCGCTGTCACTGAAGCTGGTGCCGCCACGCCGTAGCGCGCGATGATGTCTAGCGCATCCTGATAGGTGCTCGGGTCCGGGGCGCAGGGGCCGGAGCCGATGTGAGTGGGATCATCGCCGGTTACATCCGAGACGATCAGCGCCAGCACTGGTGCCTTGCAGGCGGCAGCGAGCCTGCCGCCCTGGATGCCGGAGATGTGCTTGCGCAGCGTATTCATGTCCTGGATCGGCGCACCGCAGCGCAGCAGCTCCTTCGTCGTGGCCTTCAGCTCATCCATGCTGATGCCGTCGACCGGCAGGCTGAGCAGGCTCGATCCCCCGCCCGACACCAGCGCGAGCAGCAGATCGTTTGCATTCAGGGTTTTCGCGCGGCGCAGGATTTCCTGCGCCGCCTTCTCGCCGCTCTCGTCCGGCACCGGATGCCCGGCTTCGATCACCTGGATGCGGTTGGTGAGGAGTCCATGGCGGTAGCGGGTGATGACGAGGCCGTTCAGCGGCGCGGCGGCGGGCCAGTGCTGCTCGACTGCGAGTGCCATCGCTGCAGCGGCCTTGCCGGCGCCGACCACCAGCGTCTTGCCGGCGGGCACCTGCGGCAGGTGCTGTGGCAGGATCTTGAGCGGATCGGCCGCGCCCACTGCGGCATGAAAGCTTTCTATGAGCAGCGCGCGCGCGTCCATGGCCGGCAAAAGATAGCAGCTTTCGGCGGCGCCTGCCACGCCAATGCCGGACCTTAGGGGCTGTTGACATTCAGCACATGAGCGCGACGGGGGTAATTTGGGATGCAGCGCAAGGCGCGAGGAGTGCCGTTTGGTCGTTCCAAACAAGCGACGAGCAACGCCGCGCTGCGCCCAAATTACCCCCGTCCCTCCGGGTTGCCTCCAAATGCGGCGCCTGCGGCGTTGCGCTCCTCGCCAAGGGAACCACCCTTGGCTTCGTCGCGCGCCTTGCAGTCATCCGCATTTGGAGGCAACGCGTCTCATGCGATGAATGTCAACAGCCCCTAGTGCTGCATCATTTCCATCGCGCCCTTGAACAGCGCGCTGGCCGGATCGGCGAGCTGCTCGAGCACGGTAAGGTGGTTGCAGCCGGGCATTGGAATGTCCCGGGCGAAGGCGTAGCGCCAGGTTCGCGCGATGAGCGCGTTCTGGCGCTTGAACTCCTCGCTTTCCTCGCCGCCGACCGCGGTATACAGCGGCGCCGTGGTCGCCGGCGGGATGCTCACCGGGCTCAGCCGGCGCGCGAGCGCCTGATCCAGCTTCAGATCCGCGTTCACGAACGGCGCGTGCGCCAGCGGCTCCAGATCGTAGATGCCGCTGATAGCCAGACCACCCTTGACCAGGTTGTAGGGCAGCGCCGGCATGTAGGTGTTCCAGCGCGCTGCCAGCATCATTGCGGTGAGATGGCCGCCGGCCGAATGTCCGGCGACGTACAGCCGGCCGGGATTGGCGCCGTAGCGTGCGCCGTAATGCCAGAGCCAGGCGATCGCGAGCAGGTTCTGCTTGACGATGTCCTCGATCCCGACCTGCGGGCACAGTCCATAGTTGGGCAGCGCAATGGTCACACCGCTGCGCGTGAAAGCGGGGGTGAGATAGGAAAAATCGCTCTTGTCGCGCGATCTCCAGTAGCCGCCGTGGATAAAGACCAGCAGCGCCTCGCTCTTGCCCTCTGCCGGAAAGATGTCCAATTTTTCCGCCGGCCCCGGACCGTAGGCGAGGTTCAGCTGGCAGCGCGCGCTGGCGCGCACCTCCGCCGAGCGCTGCGCGCCGCGCTCGAAGATCTCCAGGTGATCGGGGATCATGGCGCGGGCGTTGTACTGGCGGTCGTAGTAGGCGCTGCGGGCGTCGGGCATGCTTGGCTCCGGTTCGACTGCGTTTTCTCGGATTCGGCCCTGAATCCGCAGGGCACATGGCGGATCGCGCCGGTCAGCTGTTCAAACCCTTCGGCCTCAATTCCCTGAGCTGCTCCCACAATTCAACCGCCTGTCCGCGCGCGAGGTGATTGCGCACGTAGTGCGCTACGCGCTCGTCCTCGATGAAACTTGCCGAAGAGCGCGCGCGCAGGATGCTCGCAGGCAGCTGCGGCCTGGCGATGACAAAGCCCTGGACATAGTCCACGCCGACTTCCGCCAGCGACTCTAATGTGGCAAGGTCCTCGGCCCATTCCGCCACGCTCTTCATGCCGAGGTTGCGCGCCAGCTCGACGATCGCCTCGACGATGGCGAGATTGGCCGGATGCGCGTTGACCCCGAGGACGAAGCTCCCGTCGATCTTCAGCGTATCGGCGCGCAGCTCCTTCAAATACGAGAACGAGGTGTAACCGGCACCGAAATCGTCAAGCGCCACCTTGGCGCCGAAATCCCTCACCTTGTCGATGAAGCGCCGCGTGTTGTCCAGATCGTGCAGCGCCACGCTTTCGGTTATCTCTATGCACAGCTTGCCCACCGCGCGGCCGTGCTGCGCCAGCATCGAGAAGGCGTCGTGAATGAAGCGCTCGTCGTTCAGCGAGGCGCCGCTCAGATTCATGCACGCGAAGCGCGTGCGGTCGAGGCTGTCATAGTGCTCGTCCAGCCATTCCAGGGCATTGGACATGACCCAGCGGTCGATCACGGCGCTGCGCCCGTTGTTCTCGCCCGCGGAAATGATCTTTCCGGCCGAAGTGATGGTGTTGTCCGGCTGGCGCATGCGCAGCAGGATTTCGAAGTTCAACGATTCGTAGGGTGAGCGCAGGGACATGATGGGCTGCATCACCAGGAACAGGCCTTCGGGCACCACGCCCGTTCCGAGGCGCTCGATCAGCCGCAATTCCTCCTCGCGCTCCCGGAATACCGACTCATTCTTCTCATACACCACCAAGTTGGCGTGCAGTCCCTTCTTGGCCTCGCGGCAGGCGCGGTCCGCAGCAGACATCGCGTCCTTCACGTTGGTGCCGTCGGCGACCTCGATCAGTCCGATGGAGCCCCTGACCTGGAATGCCTTGTCGCCGATCTGGTAGGGCGTGGAGCCGATCCAGTCGACGATGCCGCGGCAGATCGCGGTCGCGGTGCGGATCGGCGTGTTGCGGAACACGATGACGAATTCGTCACCCCCGACCCGCCCGATGCTGTGTCCGTCCGCGAGCATTTCGCCCACCCGCAGGCACACCTGCTTCAGCACCTCATCGCCCGCGATGTGGCCAAACAGGTCGTTGATCAGCTTGAACCGGTCCAGGTCCAGATAGGCAAGCGCCAGCGGCTGGCCCTTGGCGAGGCCCTGCAGCGCGGCGCCAAACGCCTCCTCGATGCCGTGCCGGTTCATCACTCCGGTAAGCGGATCGTTTTCGGCCAGGAACAGCAGCCTGGCCGTCGCCTTCGAGCGCTGGGTGATGTCCTGCAGCGAGCCCTCTATCATCTCGCCGGCCAGGGTCGCCTTGACCAGGAAGCGCCGGGATTTCTCCTCGTCGGTGGCGGCGTCGCGTATTTCAAGTTCTTCGCCGGCGTTGCGCCAGATCATTTCGCGCAGCCGGGACCACGCGCCGGGCTCGAAATTCCCAGTCCAGGTTTCGCGCCTGGTGCGCGACAGGTCCACGCCCAGCATATTGCGCAGGGCCGGATTGCCGCGCACGAAGTTGCCCTGCGCATCCAGGGTGAACAGCCCGATCGGTATGGCTTCGTAGGTGCTGCGCAATTCGGTTTCCGCGCGTACCCGCCCCAGCCGCTCCTGGCGCATCTGTTCGGCGATTGCGAGCGCGGCCATCAGGCTGGAAGCCAGAGACGCCGTTACGAAATTGAACGCCCCGATCAATGCCTTCGCGCCCAAGGCCGCAGCCACTACTTCGTATACGCTCGCGAACAATGCGATTCCCAGCGACAGGCTGTACCACAGCGCAACCTTGGATCGCGCGACCAGCATGATGCGCGCCATATAGAAGACCAGGACCGCGATTCCCATCAGGGTGCTCAGCCACATGTAGGGCAGGAACTGCCGGAACGGCAGGACCACGGCCAGCACCAGCAGCGGCAGGCACGACCACTGGGCCAGTCGCAGTAGCTGCAGATAGCCGACCTGCCTCAGGTCATCCCGGAATAGCCTGCTGAACAGTGTGATCGTCAGAAAATAATACGCCGCGCCGGTGAGCTTCCGGGTGAGCAAGATCCAGTCGGCCGGTATGCTGCGCTCCAGCCACTGTGTGTCCCATCCGGCGGAAAGTGCGGCGAGCCGCAGATTGGCGATCAGCCAGGCAGCGAACAGCACGTAAAGCCACTCGCGGTTGATGAGGGCAGTCAGCAGCACGAACAGCGACAAGACGATGAGTCCGCCGTCGAGCAGGCCCGAATCGCGATGAAATTTCTGTGCCGATATTTCAAATTGGGTCTGGGGCCACTGCACGATGTTTATGCGCCCGGGCCCGGAAAACTGTGCCCGGCACAACACCGTCATGGCTTCCTGCGATTGCACCCTGCCGAGCTCGAGTACAAATCCGGCCTTCGCCAGTTTTAGCTGGCTGGCATCGGTGTCGCGGTTTGCGCTGCCCAGGGACCTTAGTCCTGCCGCGTCCCAGCAGGCGACGGCCATGGCGTGCCGCGAAGGCAGTTCTATGTCTGTGCGCTCGCCGTTCTTTGGCAAACGCGTGGTGAAACTGAACCAGAACGGAGACTCTGACAGATTGGTGTCGAGGTGGTCGACAAGCGGTTGAACTTCGAGCTGCGCGAGTGCCCGCGCCGGCGACATCGCGTCCTCGATTTGCTCCAAGACGCGGAATCCCAAGTTGGTGTTTCCGCTGGTGCTGTATTCGCTGTTCCAGGCAATCAGCGCCAGCAGTGACATCGCACCGATCACCGCGGGTACGCCATAGACGGAAACCCGATACAAAAGGGAATCCAGCGCCTCGTTGGTGCGTTGCGCCCACGCCAGCCAAATTGTAGGAAATCTTGGCATCCGCTACGTCTGCATTCGAAGCCGGGCCTCCATGATACGCGCTTTGAACTGGGCATCCACGCCCGGGCGCCTTGGCGCGCCCCGGGAAAGGGCGGCGGCACGCGGCACGCGCCTGCCGCCGCTTTGCCTACGCACCGACGGCCACCTGGTTGAAGCGTTCCTCGACGCGAGCGGGGCGTGCCCGCAGGGAGAGGCCCGAATCGCTCAAGTCGAGATCCGGATGGCTGGTGCGGAAGACAAAGTTGTAAAGCGGATGGTTCGCCGCTGCCCATCGCTCTTCTGCCGTGCCGACCTCGAACGCCAACACGCGATGCGGGATATTGTTGAAGTGGCGCATGGGTATGTACTGGCCGGGAAACAGGTCCTGGAACAACAGCGCGTCATACATCCGGTCCAGGGG
>JAAOZY010000151.1 GCA_012274205.1 Betaproteobacteria bacterium | reverse complement strand
TTCGGCGAACTGGGCGAGGAAGTGAAGGTCGTGCGCAACGATGCCATAGACCTGGCCGGAATCGCCGCACTCGCGCCGGCACGCATCGTCATCTCGCCCGGGCCCTGCACCCCGCGCGAGGCCGGTGTTTCGGTGCCGCTGGTGCGTGAATTCGCGGGCAAGCTGCCCATCCTCGGCGTATGCCTCGGGCATCAGGCCATAGGCGAGGCCTGCGGCGGGCGCATCGTGCATGCGCGCCGCGTAATGCACGGCAAGACTTCGGACATCCGCCACACCGGTAAGGGCGTTTTCGCCGGCCTGCCGTCGCCGTTCCGGGCAACGCGCTATCATTCGCTGGCAATCGAGCGCGCGAGCCTGCCGGCTTGTCTCGAGGTCACTGCCGAGAGCGAAGACGGCGAGATCATGGGGGTGCGGCACCGCCAGTTCGCGCTGGAGGGTGTGCAGTTCCACCCGGAATCGATACTGACCGAACACGGTCACGCACTGTTGAAAAACTTTCTGGAGTTTGTTACGACATGAGGGGATAGGATCCCCTCATGCTCCCCTAAATCGGAGGCCGTTTCGGTAGTGCTGAAACGGCTCCCTAGGAAAGGAAGCCATCATGTCCATGACGCCACAAGAAGCGCTGCAGCGCGCGATCGAGCATCGGGAGATTTTTCACGACGAAATGCTGGACCTGATGCGCCAGATCATGAGCGGGCAGCTCTCGCCGGTGATGATCTCCGCGATCACCATTGCGCTGCGGGTGAAGAAGGAGACCATAGGTGAAATCACCGCCGCGGCACAGGTGATGCGCGAACTCGCGACTCGGGTCGAGGTGAAGGACGCGGACAACCTGGTCGACGTGGTCGGCACCGGCGGCGATGGCGCGCGCACGTTCAACATCTCCACCGCGGCGATTTTCGTCGCTGCCGCGGCCGGGGCGCGGGTGGCCAAGCACGGCGGGCGCGCGGTGTCCTCGCAGTCGGGCAGCGCCGACGTGCTCGAAGCGCTCGGCGTCAACATCAAGCTTGCGCCGGCGCAGGTGGCGCAGTGCATCGACGAGGTCGGGGTCGGATTCATGTTCGCCCCCAACCACCACAGCGCGATGAAGCATGCCGCGCCGGTGCGGCGCGAACTCGGAGTGCGGACGATATTCAACATCCTCGGTCCACTCACCAACCCTGCGGGCGCGCCGAACCAGCTCATGGGCGTGTTCCATCCCGACCTGGTCGGGATACAGATTCGCGTGCTGCAGCGCCTCGGGGCGCGCCACGCGATGACTGTTTTCGGCCTGGAGGGTCTGGACGAGATCTCGATCAGCGGCAAGACCATGATCGGCGAGCTCAAGGACGGCCGCATCGAGGAATACACCGTGCATCCGGAGCGATTCGGCCTGCCCTTGCACGACCCGCGCGCACTGTGCGTGGAAACGGTGGAACAGTCGAGCGCAATGGTGCTGGGCGCGCTCGAAAACAAGCTCGGCGCTGCGCGCGACATCGTCGCAGTCAACGCAGGCGCGGCGATCTATGTAGCTGGCAAAGCGGCGAGCATGGAGGACGGCGTGGAGCTGGCGTTCGATGCGATCTCGAGCGGCGCAGCGCGCTCGAAACTGGACCAGCTCGTGCGGCTGACGCAGAAGCTGGGCGCGGCGGCCTGAGGTTCGCCGATGGCGGATATCCTCGGCAAGATACTCGCGCACAAGGCCGGGGAAGTCGCTGCGGCGAAGCGTGCGCGGCCGTCAGAGCTGGTGCGGGAGATGGCGCGCATGGCGCCGCCGCCCCGGGATTTCGTCGTCGCGCTCAGGGCCAAGATCGCGGCCGGCGACGCCGCGGTGATTGCCGAGATCAAGAAAGCCAGTCCGAGCAAAGGGCTGCTGCGCGTGGATTTCGATCCGGCCGCGATCGCAGCCAGCTATGCCGCCCACGGCGCCGCCTGCCTGTCGGTGCTGACCGACAGCGAATTCTTTCAAGGCGCGCCGCAATATCTGGAACAGGCGCGCGGCGCCTGTGCGTTGCCGGCGCTGCGCAAGGACTTCATGCTCGATGCCTACCAGGTGTACGAGGCCCGCGCCCTCGGGGCGGACTGTATCCTGCTGATCGTCGCTGCGCTGGAGCCTGCGCGTATGCGGGAAATGGAGTTGCTCGCGCACGAACTGGGCATGGCGGTGCTGGTCGAAGTGCATGACGCCGGCGAACTCGATTCGGCGCTCGCGCTTGCGACCCCGCTAATCGGCATCAACAACCGCAATCTGCGCAGCTTCGATACGCGGCTCGCGACGACCCTGGATTTGTTGCCGCGCGTTCCGGCGGATCGCCTGGTCGTTACCGAAAGCGGCATCCTGCGGCGCGAGGACGTGGAATTGATGCGCGCGAACGGTGTGCACGCGTTTCTGGCGGGCGAGGCGTTCATGCGCGCGCCGGATCCGGGGCTTGAACTGGGAGCAATGTTTATGACGCGGAAAGCGTAGCCAGGGCAAGCGCATCTGGCGTACGGAAAAAAAAACGGCCACCCGAAGGTGGCCGTTGTGCTTTCAGATCGACCGGGGTCGATTAGAACGCGTGCTGGATACCAAGCTGGATTGCGCTCGGATCGTAGCCCAGGTTCGCCAGGCCGACAGCGTCGGTAACCGCGGGCGCGCCACCCAGCGTACGACCAACACCACCTTCGTTGGTCATCTTGGACCAGGTACCGTATAGCACGGTGCGCTTGGACATCGGATGCACATAGCCCAAAGCGATCAGCTTCGAGTCGGCGTTGTTAGTCAACTTGTCCTGCAGCGACGTGTAGTTGACCTTGATCTGGTCCGTGCCCATCACCGGGATCGTCGCGCCGATGTCCCACATGCGCATATCGGCTGACTTCGGGTTGGCGTCGTTGTTGACCGTCTGCCAGGCGGCATTGATCTTCACGACTTTGAAGTCATAGGAACCGCCAACCATGGTCGCCTTGGTGGCGATCGGGCTGCTCAGGCCAGCGGCGAGTGCCGTTGCTTTCTGGTTGCCGTAGCCCACACCGAGGGACAGCGGGCCGTTGTCGTACTTCACGTTCAAACCGACATGGCGACCCAGATCCTTCGGCGCCAGGGTGCTTTCCTGATGGGAGGTCCCGCCGCTGGCAGTGACCGCGGCAGTATCGCCCATCGAGTACATCGCGCCAAACGAGAGGCCGTTCATGCTGTTCGAGTCGTAGCGGATCGCGTTGCTCGCGCGGGTCATTCCCGTGCTGGTCAACTGATAGTTCGTGCCGATACCGGCAACACGGAAGATGTCGTTAGCAGCCTGGATGCTAAACAACGGGGTGTACTGGCGACCGAAGTTCACCTGACCCCAGTTGCCGCTCAGACCGACGCGCGATTCCCGCTGGAACAGCCAGCCGGTGTTGCCTTGGTCGTGATAACCGGTATCGGAATTGAAACCGGTTTCCAGCCTGAAGTTTGCCTTCAGGCCGTTGCCCAGATCTTCGCTGCCCTGGAAGCCCAGGCGCTCAGTCGTGTAGCCGCTGCCCGACAGTTGGGTCACGCTGCCGCCACCGTAGTTGCCGCTGGTGATTGCCTGGTCGATGATGCCGTAGATCTGCACTTGCGACTGCGCGAATACCGGCGCCGACACAAGGCTCGCTACTGCCAGAGCGATGAGTTTCTTTTGCATACCGTAATCTCCTTTTTAGTTTGAACAGAGCGCGCATCAATGACACCACGTGGTTGGCCACTGCTGCCGCACTTTTCCGCTCCCCCCAATTGGGAGTTGCTGGTCGCATTCTCACTCAAATGGCGCTGGACGCAATCAGTTTTCAACGAAATCCCGGAAGAAAGCGGAAAAAATGTTGTATTTATGCAACACGCCAAGGTAAAACGTGAAGCCCATTGGCCAATAGTGTGATTTTAAAAGTCTTTGAACGACACAAATCGGGCTTCAAACTATCCGCTACAATGCAGTTATTCATGACCTGAATTTGATATTCCAATGCTCGAGAGCATCGACAAACTGATCATAGAATTCGACAAGGCGCTGCGTACGCTGGCTGCGGGCGCGGTGTCCGCGCGGCCATTGCCGGGCGGTGCGCTGGCCGAGGCGGATCTCTCTGACGCGGAAAAGCGCCACGCGGCGTCGTTGATGCGGGTGAACCATTGCGGCGAAGTGTGCGCGCAGGCCTTGTATCAGGGACAGGCGCTGTCCTGCGAAGAGCCGACGGTAACGCGCGCGCTGGCGCAGGCCGCGCGCGAGGAAACCGAGCATCTGGCCTGGACGCAGCGGCGCATAACTGAACTGGGCGGACGATTGAGCCTGCTCAACCCGCTTTGGTACGCCGGCTCGCTTGCCCTGGGCTATGCGGCAGGCAGGTTCGGCACGCGCTGGAATCTCGGGTTTCTGGCTGAAACCGAGCGGCAGGTCGAGGCGCATCTCGAGGGGCATCTGGAGCGTCTTGCGCCGCAGGATGCGAAAACCCGCGCCATTGTCGTGCAGATGAAACAGGACGAAAGCGACCACGCTAGAACGGCCTACGCGCTCGGCGCGGCCGAACTGCCCGAGCCGGTAAAGCGAGCAATGCGCCTCTCGGCGCGCGTAATGACGCAGGTATCCTACTGGGTCTGACCAGGGCGCAAGTCTCCGTTCGGCCTGCGGTCCGTAGCGATTTGCGGGGAATCCCCTTCCCCCTGCCGAGGCGCAATCCGTTATAGTGAAACGCAAATTGCGCGGGCTCTTTCTTACTCTGCGATGATTTCGTAATCGTGCGTGATCTGCGCGCTCTTGGCCAGCATGATCGAAGCCGAGCAGTACTTCTGGTGCGAGAGTTTGATCGCCGACTCAACCATTGACGTCTTGAGGTTCCTGCCGCGCACAACGAAATGCATGTGGATGCGGGTAAATATCTTGGGGTCGGTTTCGGCACGCTCGGCGGTGAGTTCGACAATGCAGCCGGTAAGGTCCTGCCCGCTCTTTTTCAGTATTACCACTACGTCGTAGGCGCTGCAGCCGCCGGTCCCGAGCAGTACCATTTCCATGGGGCGGGGTCCGAAATTCCGGCCTCCGCCCTCGGCCGCTCCGTCCATTACCAGCGCATGGCCGCTCCCGGTTTCGGCGACAAAACTTACGCCGTCTATCCACTTCACCTTGCATTCCATTGTCGTCGTCCTCAGGGTTGGCGCCATTTCAGGAGAAACGTAACTCCTTCCGCGACTCGCCAGCTGGGAGCGGATCACGTTGTCCCGTGGCGATTCGGCAGGCGAGGCCGGCATTGTAGCCGGCCCTTCCACAGCCCGAAACCGATCGATTGTGCATCGCGACAGAGCCTGCGGCATGCAAATCCGGCCATCATGCCCATGGTAATATATGAAGCGCAAATAGTGGTCATTTGTGATTTTAATTTAATTAAAAATCAGGTAGATATAGATAGAGGGTATTCTCCATGGTCACGGTGAAATATGTTGCACCTTGCAGTAAAAAAATCTGGCAACGCAGCAATACCGCAATGTAGAATTGTCTCAAGCTTGAGCGTTGATGAAATGGCCAAATCAATGCTGACGCTTGCCTCCTCCACCCTCCTCCTTTTGGTGGATTCAGCGCAACTCCGTGGAGCTGCGCTGTTTTTTGCCCCGAATGCGCTTCCGAGCGCTGCGTAGTTTGACACCTGATCACCCGTGACATACAATCACGCCCTTTTCCGCGAAGCCGTTTATTATCTCCAATGAAAACATTTTCCGCCAAGCCGCATGAGGTCAAACGCGACTGGTTCGTCATTGACGCAACCGACAAGGTGCTTGGACGCGTCGCCACCGAGGTAGCCCGGCGCCTGCGCGGCAAGCACAAAGTCATTTATACCCCGCACGTCGATACCGGCGATTTCATTGTCGTCGTGAACGCCGCAAAGCTGCGGGTCACCGGCAACAAGTCGGCCGACAAGACCTATTACCGGCATAGCGGTTACCCAGGTGGTATCTCGCAGACCAGTTTTGGCAAGATGCAGGCGCGGTTTCCGGGCAGGGCGCTGGAGAAGGCGGTCAAAGGCATGCTTCCCAAGGGCCCGCTGGGTTACGCCATGTTCAAGAAACTGAAGGTGTACGCCGAGGGCGAACATCCGCACGTCGCACAGCAACCCAAAGCGCTGGAGATTTGATCTGATGGCTGAAACCAGTTACAACTACGGCACGGGCCGCCGCAAGACGTCGGTGGCGCGCGTGTTCATCAAGCCCGGCAAGGGCAAATTCATCGTCAACGACAAGGCGCTCGATGAATATTTCGCGCGCGAAACCGGACGCATGGTGGTACGCCAGCCGCTGGTGCTGACCGACCATGTGCAGACATTCGACATCAAAGTCAATGTGGACGGCGGTGGCGAATCCGGCCAGGCTGGCGCGGTGCGCCACGGCCTCACCCGTGCCTTGATCGAATACGATCCCGCGCTCAAGCCGGTGCTGTCCAAGGCCGGACTGGTTACGCGAGATGCGCGCGAGGTCGAACGCAAAAAAGTGGGCTTGCACAAGGCGCGGCGTGCAAAGCAGTTCTCCAAGCGGTAAACCGGCCCCAGGAAACACAAAAAGCCGCCCTTCGAGGCGGCTTTTGTTTTT
>JAAOZY010000150.1 GCA_012274205.1 Betaproteobacteria bacterium | reverse complement strand
TGAACCGGCGCCTGTCGCAATGGCTGCGTTGCCTGCCCGACGGAACCATCGAAGTGCGTTCGGGCAAAGGCGAGATCGGCCAGGGGATCGTGACGGCGCTGGCGCAGATCGCCGCGGAAGAGCTGGATGTCGCGATCGAACGCATCCGCATGTTGCCTGCGAACACTGCGGCGAGTCCGAACGAAGGCGTGACCTCGGGCAGCCTGTCGGGGCAGGAATCGGGCAGCGCCCGGCGCTACGCCTGCGCCGAGGCGCGCGCGATCTACCTTGCGGCTGCCGCCGCGCGGCTGGGCGTGCCGCCCGCTTCGCTGTCGGTGGCGGACGGCGAAATCATCGCTACCAACGGCGCGCGCAGCAGCTACGCCGAACTCGCCGACGACGCCCTGCTCGAGCGCGAGGCCACGGCAAGCGCAGCGCCGAAAGCAGCGGCGCAACATCGCAGCGTCGGCAGCGCGCAGGCGCGCCTCGATCTGCCGGCCAAAGTGTACGGTGCGCCGCGCTTCGTGCACGACCTCGACTTGCCCGGCATGCTGCACGCGCGCGTGCTGCGGCCGCCCGCGCCTGCCGCGACCCTCATTTCGCTCGACGACGCGCGTGCACGCGCGCTGGCTGGCGTGGTCGCGGTGCTGCGCGATGGCAGCTTCGTCGGCGTGCTGGCGGAAACCGAAGAGACGGCGCTGCAGGCCGTGGCTGCGCTGCGCGCGGCTGCAACATGGAACGAAACCGAATCGCTGCCCGATGCCGACGCGCTCACCGACTGGCTCAAGGCGCAGCCGGCCGACACCCGCGTGGTCGAAGCGCGCGCGGCCGGCGCGGCGGCGGGCGCCGCGCGCACGCTGCGCGCGTGCTACACCCGGCCCTATCTCGCGCACGCCTCGATCGCGCCCTCCTGCGCGCTGGCCCAATGGGACGCCGGCCGGCTGCGCGTCTGGAGCCATAGCCAGGGCATCTTCAACCTGCGCACCGACCTCGCGCTGGCGCTCGCGCTGCCGCCCGAACACATCGTCGTCGAGCATGTCGAAGGCGCCGGCTGCTACGGCCACAACGGCGCCGACGACGCGGCTTTCGACGCGGCCCTGCTCGCGCGCGCCGCTGCGGGGCGCCCGGTCCGGCTGCTATGGACGCGCGCGGACGAACTCACCTGGGCGCCGTTCGGCCCGGCGATGGCGGTCGAAATCGAAGCCGACCTGGACGCAGCCGGCAACATCCTCGCTTGGCGCCATGACATCTGGAGCAACGGCCACAGCAGCCGCCCGGGGCGCGCCAAAACGCCGGTGCTGCTCGCTGCGGCGCACCTGGAGCCAGCCTTCGAGCGCCCGCTCGCAATCAATCCGCCGCTGGCCGCGGGCGGCGGCGCCGAGCGCAACGCCATTCCGGGCTACGATCTGCCGGCAGTACAGGTACGCAGCCATCGCCTGCTCACCATGCCGATCCGCACCTCGGCGCTGCGCTCGCTCGGCGCCTACGCCAATGTGTTCGCGATCGAATCCTTCATGGACGAGCTCGCCGCCGCGCGCGGCGAGGATCCGCTGGCTCTGCGCCTGCGGCTCCTGAGCGAGCCGCGCGCACGCGCGGTGCTCGGGGCCGCTGCTCAGCGCGCCGGCTGGGGCGCATGGCGCAAGCGCGAAGGCCGCGGCCATGGCATCGGCTATGCGCGCTACAAGGGAACCGGCGCCTGGTGCGTGGTCATAGCCGAAATCGAGGCCGGGCGCGAAATCCGCGTCGAGCGCCTGGTGATCGCGGTCGACGTGGGCCTCGCGATCAATCCGGACGGCGTGGCCAACCAGATCGAAGGCGGCGCGATCCAGGCGGCGAGCTGGACGCTGAAGGAGCAAGTGCGCTTCGATCGCACGCGCATTACGAGCGACAGCTGGGATAGCTATCCCATCCTGCGCTTTTCCGAAGTGCCCAGGGTCGAAGTGGAAGTGCTGGCGCGGCCGCAGGAGCCCGCCGTGGGTGCGGGCGAAGCCGCGCAGGGGCCGACCGCGGCGGCCATCGCCAATGCGGTGTTCGATGCGCTGGGCGCGCGCGTGCGCGAGCTGCCGATCACGCCGGAACGCATCATTGCCGCGGCCGATTAGTCTTTCATCAACAGGGAAAACCGATGCAATTGCACATACTCAGCGGCGGCGCCGCGCAAAGCGTGGTGAACGGGCTGGCCGGCGAATTCCGCGCCGCCACCGGCTACGAGCTCACCTGCAGCTTCAGCGCCGTCGGCGCGATGAAAGCCAGGCTGCTCGCGGGCGCGCCGGCCGACCTGGTCATCCTGACCAAGGCAGTGGTCGCCGAACTCGCGGCCGGCGGCCAGGTGCGCGCGGACGGCTGCGCCGACCTCGGCCGGGTGCGCACCGGCGTCGCGGTGCGCGCGGGCGAGGCCGTGCCGGATATAGCGAGTTCGGCCGCCTTGCGCAGCGCCCTGCTCGCCGCCGACGGCATCTACTTTCCCGATCCGCAGAAAGCGACTGCGGGCATCCATTTCGCGGGCGTGCTGGACCAACTCGGCATCCGCGACGAACTCGCGCCGCGCCTGAAAACCTTCCCGAACGGCAATACCGCCATGGGCGAACTCGCGCGTGCCCAGGGCGGGCGCCAGATCGGCTGCACCCAGGTCACCGAGATCAAGAGTACGCCCGGCGTGGTGCTGGCCGGGCTGCTGCCGCAGGAGTTCGAACTTGCGACCGTTTATACCGCAGGTTTGTGCGCGGGCGCCGCAAGTCCCGAGGCAGCGCGGCGGTTCATCGCGCTGCTTGCGGGCGAAAGCTCTAGCGCGCTGCGTGTGAAGGCGGGATTCGAACTCGGGGAGATGTGAAGCGAGGGCTGATCAGCACGGCCGTCTGCTTGTCGGCCTAAGCGGCCACTGGCGGTTTTGTTGCGAGGTGATCGGAGTTTCCGATTTGAGCGTCCGCTCCCGAAAATTCTGAGATGACGCTCGCGACCATTGCAGATGGTCACACTTCTACATCACAGTCATTCACGCGCTAAGTGGAACTCTTGTCGGTGCAGCCTATTATTGGGCAGAGACCGCGACAACACTCTGTGCGCTACCAAACGGACGAAAAGCCATAGTTTCGGTTAAATGGCCAATGCTTGGGCAGTTTAAAGTAATTGGTATTCCTTGGTTAATTTCCCTGCTGAGGGAGGCACGTTGCGCGAGGCAAGCAACGAAAACATTCACGGAGACACCGTGACCGCCGCACCGCCCAATAATCTGGCGCCTGCCATCCGGGTGAGCCTCACCGCCAAGCTCGAGCGCCTTCTCTACCGACCAATCATCGCGCGTATCGTCGATGCGGAGCCCGAGCTCGAAGATGACCCCGAGCAAGACGGGACACCGGACGTCTTTCGCGCACTCCACCATGCGGCGCTCGAGTTCACGCCGGCCGCGAGCACCGTGCGGCGGAGGAACGTGTGGAGGGAAGATCCAGAGGATGGGACCTGCTCCGTACGCATCTGGCTGGATTACAACGGCCTGTGGCGGGGCTGCGAGAGGGAGATACTCGACACCGTTTCCAACACCATTGAAAGCCACATCACGTTCCTCACCGACGAGCAGAAGGCCCTTCTCGAACGGTCGCCGCGTGAGTTCCTCGCGCTCTCTCGGCGCCCGGAGAGTTCGGAACTGATCTTATTCGAGAAGGAGAACATCGGCGGCAGCATGCGGGTCGTGGAGCTTAAGTTCGCGGCGGCTCCGGAGTCACGGTCGCACATCCGGCATATCGCCATTGTCCCGAACCTCGTCCAGATCGAGCGGCAGCTCGACGCTCTGCAAGCAATCGAGACCGCGGCCGATGATAGCTTGCTTGCCCCGCTACGCGTCCTAGTAGGGCTTTGCGACGCCTCCTGCCTTCCGGTGCCGGCTTCCTCTCCAGGAGCTGCCGACCTTGAGTGTGCTGCGTCCGACGAGCGCCTAGACGAGTTTCAGCTCGAGTGCATCCAAAAGGCTATGGCCACGCCCCATTTCGCCGTCATCCAGGGGCCTCCCGGCTCGGGCAAGACTACCGTCATCAGCGCCGTCGTCCGGCGTGCCCTCGCGCGCGGCGAACGCGTTCTGGTCGTCTCACCTACCCACGTCGCGGTGGACAATGTCATCGAGAAGCTCGCGCCATGTCAGGACTCCAACGACGAGGATGTGCTCGAGAAACGCAGCCTACCGGTACGCTACGCCGCGCGTACCAAAAGGCTATCCGAAAGGGCGCTGGAGTACTGGGTCGGGAGCAAGAAGCAGCTGCGGGGCGCGACAATTGCGCGTCGCATTCAACGGCGCCTGATTCAGACAATTCCTTTCGCCAAGGCGCTGTACGCGATGGAAAACAAGGATGCACGGGGAAGGGCGCCGCTCTCAACTGCGATCGCCGGAGTTGATGCCGTCATCTGCGGTACGCCGATCGGCATCCTCTCATTCGAGACCGTCAAGAATGCGAAACCGGGCAGTTTCTCCCTGCTGATTGTTGACGAGGCATCGAAGATGACCCTGCCGGAGTTCTTGGCCATCGCGATCAAAGCGCGTCGGTGGGTATTGGTGGGCGACCCCAAGCAGCTCACGCCATACAACAACATCGAGGAGAACGCGACGACCCTCGATGACGTGCTCGATCCAGTAC
>JAAOZY010000149.1 GCA_012274205.1 Betaproteobacteria bacterium | reverse complement strand
CGAGCCCCGCCGCGCCCGCGCCCTCGACCACGGTCTTCTCGATTTCGAGCAACAGCACGATGGCGTGCTCGATTTCGCCTTCGCCCACGAGCAGGATGCCGCGCGTGAGCTCGCGCACGATCGGCAGCGTGAGCGCGCCGGGCTGCTTCACCGCGATGCCCTCGGCGATGGTGTTGGCGGCGAAGGTCGCGGCCGCGCCGCGCAGCGCGCAGTGCATCGACGGGAAGTTCTCGGTTTCGATGCCGTAGAGCTCGATCTGCGGGTTCACCGCCTTGGCCGCGACCGCCATGCCCGCGATCAGCCCGCCCCCGCCCACCGGCACCAACAGCACCTCCAGGCGCGGCTCGCGCGCGAGCATTTCGAGGGCAACGGTGCCCTGTCCGCTGATCACCTGCTCGTCGTCGTAAGGATGCACCAGGCAGAGGCCGCGCTGCGTGGCGAGCGCGAGGCCGTGCGCCTTGGCTTCGTCGAAATTGTCGCCGGCGAGGATGATTTCTGCGCCGAAGGCGCGCGTATGCTCGACTTTCACATGCGGCGTGTGGCGCGGCATCACGATCACGGCGCGCAGCCCCAGGCGCCTGGCGTGATAGGCCACGCCCTGCGCGTGATTGCCCGCGGATACCGCGAGCACGCCCGCCGCGCGCTCCGCCGGCGCGAGCGACAGCAGCTTCACCAGCGCGCCGCGCTCCTTGAACGAAGCGGTGAACTGCAGGTTCTCGAACTTCAGATACACTTCGGCGCCGGTGATCTGCGACAGCGTGCGCGAGTACAGGCAGGGCGTGTCGATCACCTGATCGACAAGCACTGCGGCGGCGGCGCGGATGGATGCGGCGGTGACGGGCATGGGTTGTGCAGATCCTACCAGGCGTTCAGCGCCGCCACGAACCCTTGATGATGTTCCGGATGAGATGCAGCCGGCGGTGGAAAAAATGATCCGCCCCCGGCACCACCACCACCGGCAGCTCCTGCGGCCGCGCCCAGGCGAGCAGGTTGGCGAGCGGCACGGTCGCGTCGAGCTCGCCGTGAATGATGATGCTGTCCGCGGGCACCGGCGCCGAGGTATAGCTGCGCCCGCCGCTGACGAAGCCTGCGGCCACGCCGACCAGCGCCATGCGCTCGGGCCGGATGCGCTGCGCCACCAGCGTCTGCACGTAGGCGCCGAAGGAAAATCCCGCCAGCACCGGCGCTCCCGCGTGAAAGCGCGCGCGCGCGTATTCCAGCACGGCGAGCAGATCGTCCGCTTCGCCGCGCCCCTCGTCATGTGCGCCGGTGCTCGCGCCCACGCCGCGGAAATTGGGCCGCAGCGCAACGTAGCCGAGTTCGACGAAGGCTTTCGCCAGGGTCTGCGCCACCTTGTTGTCCAGGCTGCCGCCGAACAGCGGATGCGGGTGTGCGACCAGGGCTACGCCCCCGGGGGCGTCGTGAAAACCGCCCTTGTGTTCGCCGCCGCCAGGCAGGTTGATCACGCATTCGATCTTGCCCGCGGCGCCATCGAGCAGAACGCGCTCGATCAATACCCGCGTCATATTTTCAGGCGCTCGACCACGCGCCCGTGCCGCAGATGTTCTTCGATGATCTCGTCGATGTCGTGCTCGTCGACATAGGTGTACCAGGTCTCCTCCGGATACACCACGATGCAGGGGCCTTCCTCGCAGCGGTCCAGGCAGCCGGCCTGGTTGATGCGCACCTGTCCTTTGCCGGCGAGATCGAGTTCCTTCACGCGCTGCTTGGCGTAATCGCGCAGCTTCGTTGCGCCCTTGTCGTTGCAGCATGTGCGCTCGCCGCCCTCGCGCTGGTTGCAGCAGAAGAATACGTGGTGCGCGTAATAACTCATGCGGAATAGGCCGGAAGGAAAGGCGGTTCAAAGCGTGCCGGTGTCTGACGGGCACGCCGGATTATAGCGCCCCCGGGCTGGGCGGCTCGCCCCGGCCCGGGCGCGGCGCAAGCAGCATCAGGTAGAACAGGGCTGCGAACGGCCAGGCCCGCGACACCAGGTGTGTCACGCCGTTGAAATTCAGAAAGTAACCCTGCGGCCACTGCTGCAGGGCGTCGGCGAAATAGGGGTTCTCCGGCGTCAGGTTCACCAGCACGGTAGCGGCCATCAGCAGCAGGCCGGAGAGCGCACGGCGCGCGGCGCGCGGCAGCGCCGTGGCTGGAATCAGCAGCAGCATGCCGCCCGCGAGGCCGAGCAGCGCGCCCGGCGTGAGCCAGGCGAACACGTGCTGCGCCTTGAGCAGTTCGCCCACCGCCACGGTCTTCAGCGCCAGCGCGCCCGCGAGCAGCGCCGGCAGCAGGCCGCGCAGTGACCGCACGTCCTGCGTCAGGCAGGAGGCGAACAGGCCGAGCGCGACCAGGTTGCACGCGGCGACCACCGCCTCTCCCTGAATGAACACCTCGACCGGATGCAGCGCGGTCGGTGGCGCCTCGAGCAGGCCGCGCAGATCACCGTTGCCGAACAGCAGCGTCTCCGGATTGAGCTGGGTGAACAGCCACAGCCCGAGCAGCACCAGGCCGAGGTCGTACTGGTGGCCGTCGAGAAACCAGCGATGGCGCAGCGCGTGAATCCGGCCGCGGCCGAGCAGGTCGACGCCGAAGGCGAGCGCGAGCGCGGCGCCGGCGAATGCCCCCAGCGCATTGGTCGCGAGATCGAGGTTGGACGGGATGCGGCTCGGCAGGAACGTCTGCAGCGCTTCCAGCGCAAGGCTCAGGAGGCAGCCGGCCAGGCCCGCGACGGCGAGCGCGCCCGCGCCGCGCAGCAGCGGGTGCAGCGCCAGCAGCGCAAAAAATCCCAGCGGCAGATAGGCGGCGAAATTGGTCACCAGATCGAAGGCGGTGATGTAGCGCGGCAGCCCGCCGCCGAGATAGGCGAACGCCCCCACGCCCTGGTCGCGCCAGCCGTAGAACGGGTGCAGGCTGGCGTAGATCACCAGCAGCACATAGGCGAGCAGCAGGTAGCGCGCCAGCGGCGAGGCTCGGGCATCCATGATCGGCAAGCTGCGCATCATGCTAGCTGCGCGCAAGCTCCGCGCGGTACAGCGCCAGCATCGCGGGCTCGAAGCAGGCGAACGCGATCTGCTCGATCTGCGCCTGTTCTGCGGCGACCTGCGCGCACTCGCGCACGGCGATGCGTGCGGCGTCGCGCAGCGGGTAGCCGTAGACACCGCAGCTGATCGCGGGGAAGGCGATACTGCGCACGCCATGCGCAAGCGCGAGTGCGAGGCTCGCGCGATAGCAAGAGGCGAGCAGTTCGGGCTCGCCCTGGGTGCCGCCCTGCCATACCGGACCGACGGTGTGGACTACGTGTTTCGCTGGCAGGCGGTAGCCGCGCGTGAGCTTGGCCTCACCGGTGGCGCAGCCATTCAGGCTGCGGCACTCGGCGAGCAGCTCGGGCCCGGCGGCGCGGTGGATCGCGCCGTCCACCCCGCCGCCGCCGAGGAGCGAATTGTTGGCGGCGTTGACGATGGCGTCCACCGGCAGGGTGGTGATGTCGGCTTCGACGGCGATGAGCTTTGCGTGCATGCTGCGATTCTACCCCGCGGGCAAGAGGCGGGGCGGGCGCCCGGCGGCATCAACACGCTTGTCGGCGCGCAGTACACAGCGCAGAATCAGGAAACCGCAACGCGCATTGTGCGGGATCGAATTCGCGCTGCAACCAGACGGGCGCAAGCCTGCCGCAATCGCCGCCACGAAGGAATGCAACATGATCGAAGACAGAATCAAAGTCAATATTGCCGGAGGACTGGAGTTCGCGCTGCCGCCGATGGCCAGCGTGCGGCAGAAGTTCGCCGCCACCCGCATCGACGATATCGACGCGGTCGTGGCGCGCGAGTTCGAGCGGCCGGAGATACGCGCGAGCATCAAGCGCGGCGCGCGCATCGCCGTCGGCTGCGGCAGCCGCGGCGTGGCCAATTACGCGCAGATCGTGCGCGCGGTCATCGGCGAGATCAGGGCTCTGGGCGGCGAAGCTTTCGTCTTCCCCGCCATGGGCAGCCACGGCGCCGCCACCGCCGAAGGGCAGCGCCAGGTGCTCGAAGGCGCCGGCATCACCGAGGCGTACGTCGGCGCGCCGATACGCGCCTCCATGGACACGATCGAGGCCGGGCGCCTGGCCGACGGCACGCCGGTGCATGCGGACGCGATCGCCGCCGCCGCGGACGGCATCGTGCTCATCAACCGCATCAAGCCGCACACGACGTTTCGCGGCCACATCGAAAGCGGCATCACCAAGATGCTCACCATAGGCATGGGCAAGATCAAGGGTGCGGCGCAATTGCACACGCACGGCATGGACCGCTTTCCCACGGTGCTGCCACTGGCGGCGAACGTGGTCATGGCGCGCCTGCCGTTCCTGTTCGGCGTCGCCGCGGTCGAGAACGCCCACGAGGATACGGCGCTGATCGAATGCATTCCCGCCGCGCGCCTGCTCGAGCGCGAGCCGGAGCTGCTCGCCCTGGCCAAGGACAGCATGGCGCGGCTCTATTTCGACGAAATCGACGTGCTGATCATCGACGAAATGGGCAAAGAGATCAGCGGCACCGGTTTCGATCCCAACGTCACCGGGCGCAACAAGCGCTTCGTCGACTGGCCCGGCGGGCCGGTGATCAAGAAGATCGCGGTGCTCAGCCTGACCGAACGCACCCACGGCAACGCGACCGGGGTCGGCTCGGCCGACATCATCACCATGCGCCTGTTCCGCGCGATCGACATCGGCCCGACCTACGCCAACTGCATCACCTCGACTTTCCTCGACAGCGCCGCCATACCGATGATCATGAACACCGACCGCGAGGCAGTGCAGCTCGCCGTGAAGACCGTCCTGCGGGTGAAGCCCGCCGACGCCCGCGTCGTGCACATCCGCAACACGCTCGAGCTGCAGCGCATCCGTGTCTCTGCGCCGCTGCTCGCCGAGGTGCGCAGGCAGCCGGAACGATTCGAAATCCTGAGCGAGCCCGTGCCCTGGGTGTTCGGGGCGGATGGCAGTCTGGCGAAGGTGGAATCGGTTGGCTGAAGTACTTGCGCGATCCGCGGAACATCAAGGAGGAGACGGACATGGCAACGCTCTCGACCCGAATGACGCGCGCGCTCAGGCTGCGACATCCAATCGTCTCCGCTCCGATGGCATTCGCTGCCGGCGGCCAACTCGCCGCAGCCGTCAGCCGCGCCGGTGGACTGGGCTTGATCGGTGGCGGCTACGGCGACCCGGCCTGGCTGGAGGAGCAGTTCGCCGCCGCCGCCGGCGCGCGTGTGGGCGTGGGCTTCATCACCTGGTCCTTGCGCAAGTCGCCGTCACTGTTGTCCGGCGTGTTGCAACACCGCCCCGCGGCGGTGATGCTGTCCTTCGGCGACCCCAGGCCCTTCGTCGATGAGATCCGCTCCGCTGGCGCGCTGCTCATTTGCCAGTGCCAGGACCTGGGGCATGTGATGGACGCCGTGGAAGCGGGAGCCGATGTGGTGGTGGCCCAGGGTGCCGAGGCGGGCGGCCACGGGGCCTTGCGCGGCACCCTGACGTTCGTGCCGGAGGTAGCCGACTATCTGATGCAGCACTCGCCGGATACGCTGCTGCTGGCCGCGGGCGGCATCGGCGACGGCCGTACGCTGGCAGCATCGCTGATACTGGGCGCTGACGGCGCGCTGGTCGGCACCCGCTTCTGGGCGGCGCAAGAGGCGCTGGTCAAGGAGGGCCATCACCGGGCCATTGTCGAGACCGACGGTGACGGGACCTTGCGCACGACGATCGCAGACATCGCGCGCCAGCTTCCCTGGCCGCGCGGTTTTACCGCGCGCATCCGCCGCAATGCTTTCACCGACCGCTGGCACGGACGTGAGTCAGAGCTGGAACAGAACGTTGCCGTCGAGGGGCCGAAATACCGGCAGGCCTTTGCCGCAGGCGATCCGGAGAATACCGGTGTCTGGTTCGGTGAAGCGGCCGGATTGATCGACTCGATCGATCCGGCCGCGGCCATCGTGGAGCGGATGGTGAATGACGCAGCGTTTCGGCTCGAACGCAGGGGCGGCGCGGCGCTGGACGGCCAGGGGTCGTCTACGGCCATTCACGGCGCCTCGACTTCCCGGCTTGCCTGACAGTTGAGTTCCGGCCGACTTACCTTAGCCCGATCTCGATCCGCATGTGGTTGAACAGTCGCCGCTCGGCGCGCGTGAGTTCGTGCAGCTGCTGCATTTGCGCGAGCTGCTCGGCGCCGGGAAAGACCGCGCGCTTGCTCGCGATCTCGGGGCGGATCAGGCGCATCGCCGCGGCTTTTAGCGGCGCGCGAACCAGTTGATGCGCGGCTGCTTCTGCCCGCCGGCGAGGGAAACCAGCGAGCCCACGAGCATGCCGACGAGGCTCATGGCGAGGCCGGCGAGCTGCGGCGGCACCAGGCCGTTCGGGTTGATGATCTCGAGGTTGATCCAGGTCGCCAGGCCAAGCACGATTGCGAGCGTCGCGCCGAGGCTGGTCGCGCGGTGCCAGTACAGGCCGAACGTGAGCGGCACGATCGCGGCGACCAGCGTCACCTTGTAAGCGTTCTCGACCATTTTGTAGATGCTCGCATCGGTGTTGAGCGCGAACACCGTCACCATCGCGGTGAAGCACAGCACCACCGCGCGCATCGCGAACAGGAACTGGCGGTCGGTCCAATGCTTGAACGCGCCGCGCAGGATGTTCTCGGTGAACGTGACCGAGGGCGCGAGCAGCGTGGCGCTGGCGCAGCTCTTGATCGCCGACAAGAGCGCGCCGAAGAACATCACCTGGGCGAACACCGGCACGTGCTGCATGATCAGGCTCGGCAGGATCAGCTGCGGGTCGGTGTCGATCAGGCCGGCAACCATCTTCGGGTCGATCAGCGTCGCCGAGTAGGCGAGGAACATCGGGATGAAGGCGAAGCAGAAGTAAAGTATGCCCCCGGTGATCGATGCGTTGCCGGCGATCTTCTCGTTCTTGGACGAGGCCACGCGCTGGAACACGTCCTGCTGCGGGATCGAGCCGAACATCATGGTAATCCAGGCGGCGATGAACCAGAGCATGTCCTTGAGTTCGGGCGCAGGCAGCAGGTTGAATTTGCCCGCCGCCGAGGCGTGGCTGACCACGGCGCCCACGCCGCCGACCATGCCGCTGACCTCGAACGCGATGTACACCATGCCCACGAGGATGATGATCATCTGCAGGAAGTCGGTGACCGCGACCGACCACATGCCGCCCCACATGGTGTAGATCAGCACCGTGGCGGCACCGACGATCATGCCGGTGTGCTGCGACATCGCGCCTTCGGACACGACGTTGAAAACCAGCCCCAGCGCCTTGATCTGCGCCGCGACCCAGCCCAGGTACGAAATCACGATGCACAGCGTGGTCAGTACCTCGACCGTGCGGTTGAAGCGCTTGCGGTAGAAGTCGCCTATGGTCAGCAGGTTCATGCGGTACAGCGGGCGCGCGAAGAACAGGCCCACGAGGATCAGGCACAGGCTCGAACCGAAGGGGTCGGCGACCACACCCGCGAGCCCGTCCTTGAGGAAGGACGCCGGTATGCCGAGCACGGTCTCGGAGCCGAACCAGGTCGCGAACACCGTGGCTGTGACGATGTAGAACGGCAGCGCGCGCCCGGCTATGGCGTAATCTTTGGAGTTCTTGACCAGCGTGCCGGCCCACAGGCCGATGCCGATCGAGATGATCCAGTAGGTGATGACGAACCAGAGCAGCATCGCAAAAGGTCTATTAGTCCGGGAAGGGCGGGCCGATTATATCCTGCGCCCGCCGTGTGCGAACTGCGCGCTACAGGATGTTTAACGATACGAGGGGACACGTCCCCTCGTGCTCCCCTAAGTCAGCCGCCTAACGATAAATCTGTAAGGCGCGCTGAATTATGGCGCCCCTACAGTGAGAGGTAGATCTGCCAGACGAGCAGGGCCGCGAGCAGCAGCGCGAGCATGACCGTGCTGCGGTGGTGCTGGCGCTGATCGGCCGCGAGCCGCTCCAGCGCGCGCTCGATGCCGGCGCCGTGGTCGGCGTCCATCACGCGGTGCATGAGCCGCGGCATCTGCGGCAGCATACTGGACCAGCGCGGCGCCTCGGTCAGCACGTTGCGCACGAAGCCGCGCCAGCCCAGCTGCTCGCTCATCCAGCGCTCGAGGTAGGGTTTGGCGGTCTTCCACAGGTCCAGCTCGGGGTCGAGCTGCCGCCCCAGCCCTTCGATGTTGAGCAGCGTCTTCTGCAGCATCACCAGCTGCGGCTGGATTTCGACATGGAAGCGGCGCGAGGTCTGGAACAGGCGCAGCAGCACGCGGCCAAAGGAAATGTCCTTCAGCGGCCGGTCGAACACCGGTTCGCACACTGCGCGGATGGCATTCTCGAACTCGTCCACACGCGTATCCGGGGGCACCCAGCCTGCCTCCAGGTGCGCCTGTGCCACGCGCTTGTAGTCGCGCTGGAAAAAGGCGAGGAAATTCTGCGCCAGGTAGTTCTTGTCCACGTCGGTGAGCGTGCCCATGATGCCGAAATCGACGGCGACGTACTGGCCGCGCGGATCGGTGTCGGTGGACACGAAAATATTGCCCGGGTGCATGTCGGCGTGGAAAAAACCGTCGCGGAACACCTGGGTGAAGAAAATCTCCACGCCGGCGCGGGCGAGGCGCGGAATGTCGACGCCCGCGGCGTGCAGCCTTTCGATGTGGCTGATCGGTATGCCGCTGATGCGCTGCATCACCATCACCGAGGAGGAGCAGTAGTCCCAGTAGATTTCGGGGATCACCAGCAGTTGCGAGCCGGCGAAGTTGCGCCGCAGCTGGCTCGCGTTCGACGCTTCGCGCATCAGGTCGAGCTCGTCGTTGAGGTGCATGGCGAATTCCGCCACCACCTCGCGCGGCTTCAGGCGCCGCCCGTCGACCCACAGCGCCTCGATCAGGCCGGCGGCGCTGTCGAGCAAGGCCACGTCCTTTTCGATCGCCTGCTGCATATTGGGGCGCAGGATTTTCACCGCGCATTCGCGCCCGCCGGGCAGCACCGCGAAATGCACCTGCGCGATGGAGGCGCTGGCCACCGGCTGCGCCGAGAACTCCTCGAATACCTGCGCCACCGGCCGGCCGAAGGCGCGTTCCAGCTGGGCGTGCGCGAGTTCGGTCGAAAACGGCGGCACCTGGTCCTGCAGCCGCGCCAGCTCGTCGGCGATGTCGGTGGGCAGCAGGTCGCGCCGGGTGGAAAGCACCTGGCCGAACTTGACGAACAGCGGTCCGAGGGCTTCCAGCGCGAGGCGCAGCCGCACCGCGCGCGGCTCGGTCAGCCTGCGCCAGAACAGCACGCGCTGCACCGCGACCAGCAGGAAGCGCGTGCGCGCATGGGCGAGCACGAACTCATCCAGGCCGAAGCGGATGCCTACGTATATGATCCGGGCGAGGCGCAGAAGGCGCTGCAAATTAGCTGCTCAGTGCAATGCAATAGTGCGATTTTAACCGCACAGGCGGCAAAGGCGCGGATTGTCGTATGCCGTGTCGGCGCGGGTTTCAGGCCTTGCGGCTGAGGGTTTCGATGCGTTTCTCCAGCCGCGCGAGGTCGTCGCGCAGCTGGTCCGCCTCGGCGAGGAAGCGGCGCGCTTCCGCGGGTCGCGCCAGCAGCGGCTGTTCTTCGATCAGGTATTCCGTGATGTTTTGCGCCAGCTTGTCCGCCGCTTCGACATTCCAGGCAGCGAAACGCCTGCCTTCGCGCACCATGCGCTCGGCGATCACGTCGCCGAACACCTTGGACAGGTCTTCGGCAATGTCCCAGCGCAGGTGGCGAAACAGGTACTGCACCGTGCCGGCGAGGTCGGCGTTGCCCTCGATGCCGATTTCCCGCAGCAGGGCGTCTTCGCCGCGCAGCATCGCCGGCAGCGCGGCCGGGCCTATGGTGACGACCAGGTTCGGTGCCGCATCTGCGGCGGCGGCGCGCAGCAGGCCGGTGTCGAGAATGTCCAGGCGCAGCGCCGGCAGCGGCGCCGAGCGGAATTCCACGCACTGTCCGGCGTAGGGCTTGAGCTTGTCGCGTGCCCAGGCTTCCGCCTCGAGCAGGTGGTTGAGTGCGAGTATCCCGGGATGTGGCAGCACGTTCTGCTCCGGCGCGTCTGCGGACGGCCTATTGCAGCTGCTGTATGCCGGCCAGCAGCCAGCCGCTGCCGCCGGAGGCGGGTTTCGCCAGATTCCACACTTCCTCGAACGCTTCCGGCTGCGCATCGGCGCTTTCGCGGATCATGCCCGAGAAGCGCACGCTGGCCCAGTGCGTGTCGCCTTCGGTCAGCGCTTCCAGCAGTTCGGCGTCGAGCGTGACCACGTCGGTCTGTTGCTCCACCGCGCCGTGCTGCAGCAGATCCTGCTTGTTCGACTCGAACATCGCGTCAGTGGTGAACTCGCGCAGCTCGCCCAGCTTGCCGCTGTCATGCACTTTCTGCAGTTTGACGAAATTGAGCTTGGCCTGGCGCAGGAAGCCTTCGGTATCGAATCCGGCCGGGATGCGCGGCTGTGCCTGCGGCCCAGCGCCGATGCCGGACGTAAGCGAAGGCGGCGCGGCCGTGGCGGGCTGCTCGCCCGCGCCGGCATATTGCAGATTGCCTGCGTCCCGCGGCCGGGCGAGCAGGCGAATGAGCAGGAACACGCCTATGCCCAGCAGCACCATCATCAGTACCCCGCCCATTCCGCCCAATCCACCATGGCCGATCAGCCAGCCCAGGCCGAGGCCGGCTGCCAGTCCTGCAATCGGTCCAAGCCAGCGGTTGCCCGCAGGTTTGGCGGCGCCGGCCGCAGCCGGTGCGGCAGCCGGAGCCGTGGCCTGCGACGGCGGGGTGGCTTGCGTGCTCCGGCTGGGGCTGATGGTGGAGCGCTGCGCGCCCAGACTCCTGCCCCCGCCGAGGCGCCTCGCCTCGGCGTCTTCGACTGCGATAAACAGCACCAGAAATGCAAGCGCCAATGCCGAGAATGCCTGTCTCATCGTGTTTCCTTGTAGTGTCAGTGGGCCGATAGCTGCCCTGGTTGTCAGACTTTGTACGCGCGGTGCAGTGCGACCACGCCCGCGCTCAGATTGAAGTATTCGACCCGTTCCAGGCCCGCCTGTTCCATCATGGCTTTCAATTGTTCCTGGTCCGGATGCATGCGTATGGATTCCGCCAGGTAGCGGTAGCTGTCGGCGTCGCGCGCTATTTTCGAGCCCAGCCAGGGCAGCACCTTGAACGAATACCAGTCGTAGACCGGCGTCAGGGGCTGCCATACGCGTGAGAATTCCAGCACCAGCAGGCGCCCGCCGGGCCGGAGCACGCGGCGCATCTCGGCCAGCGCGGCGTCCTTGTGCGTCATGTTGCGCAGCCCGAAGGCGACCGAAACGCAGTCGAAATAATCGCCGGGGAAAGGCAGGTGCTCGGCATTGCACTGCGCCAGCGGCAGCGCGCGCCCTTCGTCGAGCAGCCGGTCGCGCCCGCGCTCCAGCATTGCGCGGTTGATGTCGGTGAGCCAGATCTCCCCTGTGGGGCCGGCGCGCCGGGCAAATACGCGCGCCAGATCGCCGCTGCCCGAGGCGACGTCGAGCACGCGCTCACCCGGCCTGATTGCGGCGATGGCGATGGTGAACGCCTTCCACGCCCGATGCATTCCGGCCGACATCAGATCGTTCATCAGGTCGTAGCGGGGGGCGACCGAGTCGAACACGTCCGCGACCTTGCGCGCCTTCTCCGACTCGTCCACCTGTTCGTAGCCAAAATGGGTCTTGCCGTTCATCGAAGTGCCTATTTGAAAATGAGGGGATACGCCCCGAAGGAAGTCCCCCTGGGGGACATCCCCCTGGGGGACATCCCCTCATACTCCCCTAAATTGGGGGCCATTTCGTAAATTCTGAAATGGCCCCCAAGCTTCCATTCCGCGTAATGGCCCCCGTTCGCAGCCGAGGGCGTCTATGATACCGCGCCCGGCCTGCTTGCGGCTGTAACCAAACTGTCACGCAGCCGACATATGATTGCGCCGACCATGCCGCTCAACATTCTGATCGTCGAAGACGAAACCGCCATCCAGGAACTGATCGCGGTAAACCTGGAGGGCGCGGGCCATCACGCCTTGCGCGCCGCCGATTCGGAACAGGCGCTCGCCATCATTCGCCAGACCCTGCCCGACCTGGTGCTGCTCGACTGGATGCTGCCCGGGCAGTCCGGACTCACCGTTGCGCGCCATTTGCGCGGCAACGCGCGCACCCGCAGCATCCCGATCATCATGCTCACCGCAAAATCGGCCGAGCAGGACAAGATCCTCGGACTGGAAGCAGGCGCCGACGACTACGTCACCAAGCCGTTCTCGCCGCGCGAGCTGCTGGCGCGCATCAAGGCCGTGGTGCGCCGGCGCGCGCCGCAGATGAGCGACGAAGTGGTCGAGGTGCAGGGACTGCGGCTGGACCCCGCCGCCCACCGCGTCAGCGGCAACGGCCGCACGCTGGACCTGGGACCGACCGAATTCCGCCTGCTGCACTTTTTCATGACCCACGCCGAGCGCGTGCACACCCGGGCGCAGCTGCTCGACCAGGTCTGGGGCGATCACGTGTTCGTCGAGGAGCGCACCGTGGACGTGCATATCCGCCGCCTGCGCAAGGCGCTGGAGGCGAGTGCGCACGACACGCTGATCGAAACCGTGCGTGGCACCGGTTACCGCTTCGCCGCCGCTGCCTGAACGCCGGTGCGGACGTGCGATAATCGCCGCTCCGCAATCTGGGGCTATTGATTGAGCTCTGTCTGGACGCGCAGCGCCTTCGCGCTGGCCGCAGTGGGTATCGCCGGCCTGCTTACCTGGCTGCTCGCGGACGCGGAGTGGGCGCTCGCTGTGGTGTGTTTCGGCCTGCTGCTGCTGCTGCTGCGCCATGTCGCCAAGCTGGCGGCGCTGCAGGACTGGCTCGGCGATCCGCTGAGCCGTCCGGTGCCGCAAGGCGGCGGGGTATGGGACGAGGCGCTGGTCGGGCTCTACCGTTTCGTGCGCACCCGCGCCAAGCGCGAGGACCAGCTCAGCGCCGATCTGCAGCGCTTTCGCAACGCCGGCCTGGCCCTGCCCGACGGCGTGGTCCTGCTCGATGTCAACGGCCATATCGAATGGTGCAACCCGATCGCCAGCCAGTACTTCGGGCTGGAGGAGCAGCGTGATCTGGGCCAGCCCCTGGTGAACCTGGTGCGGCACCCCGATCTCACCGCCTATCTGGAGCGCGGCGACTACACCGAGCCGCTCACCCTGCGTCTGGCGCGCGGCGAGGGGCGGGTGCTGTCGCTCGCGATCATTCCGTATGGCGAAGCGCAAAAGCTTCTGCTCGCGAGCGACATCACCCTGGCGGAAAAGGTCGAAACCATGCGCCGCGATTTCGTCGCGAATGTGTCGCACGAGCTGAAAAGCCCGCTCACGGTGGTGGCCGGATTCCTGGAGACGCTTACCGACGGCGAGCTCAAGCTGGACGAGGCGCGCCGGCTGGGCTACCTGAAGATGATGCGCGAGCACACCGGGCGCATGCAGCGGCTGGTAGAGGACTTGCTCACGCTGTCGGCACTGGAGGCGAGCCGGGGCCTGAGCGACGAGAGCGCGGTCGACGTCGCGGCGCTGCTCGCCGGGGTGCGCGACGAAGCCCTGGCCCTGAGCGCCGGGCGCCATCGCATCGAACTGCGCATCGATGAACCGGTCCTGCTGCAGGGCAATGCGCAGGAGCTGCGCAGCGCGTTCGGCAACCTGGTGAGCAACGCAGTGCACTACACGCCCGCTGGCGGGGACATCGGCCTTTCCTGGGGGCGGCGCGGCGCGCAGGCGCTGTTCAGCGTGCGCGACACCGGCCCGGGGATAGAGGCGCGCCATATCCCGCGTCTGACCGAGCGCTTCTATCGCGTCGACCAGAGCCGCTCGCGCGAAACCGGCGGCACCGGCCTCGGTCTGGCCATCGTCAAGCACGTGCTGACGCGGCATCAGGCGGCGCTGGAAGTCGAGAGCGAGCCGGGACGGGGCAGCTGCTTTTGCGCGGTGTTCCCGGCGCGGCGCGTGAAACCGGCGGCAGGTGAGGCCGCGCTTGCGGCTCCGAGCCGAGCCGGGACCTAGCGATCGGCTTCTTTAGGGCGCGGGCTCGATCGAAACGCGCTCGAAATCGCTGCCGCGCTCGATCACGCCGCTGAGCAGCAGCATTTCGGACTTGTCGCTGTGCACTTCGAGCACGCGTTTGGGGCGGTACCAGCCGGGCGGAAGAATCAGCGAGGCGGGCGCGGACAGCGCCGCAAGGGCAGGGCAATACAATGCGGGCACGAATTTCTCTTTCTGCGCGTTCAGCCCGGTGGGCCGCACGGCCACTGCCTGCGGCATACCCGGGACGATGCGCGCCCCGAGGTGCAGGTCTTCGTTCGCGGCTATCCTGATCCAGCGCACCACACCGAGCAGATAATTCTTGGAATCGGCCGGCCGCACCGCAATCAGCTGCGTGTGCGCGTAGCGCCCGCCGGCGGCGCCGGCAGTGCGCAGGATGCGCAGACCGGACAGGCTTTCCTCCTGCAGCAGCCAGTCCTCGGTGGCATAGCCGCCGCCTTCGATGAACGCCTCTTCGACGCGGGTGCTGGTGTGGCCGAAGGTGGCGATTTCGTCGCGCTCGCGCCGCGTCAGCGTGGTCGCGAGTCCGGGCTGGCGGAACGCCTTCCCGCCCGAGATCTGAAAGTGCATGGACGCAAGCGTGCTGCACACTTTGGCCTTTGCGCTGACACTCCGGCGCACCTGCGTGCGTCCGTTCTTGCCTTCGCACCACAGGCGGAACAGCAGCACCAGCAGCTGTTCCACGCTGGGCATGGCGCAATCCTCGCCCAGCCCCAGGCTGGCCGGCGATTCGCCCTTGCGCAGCAGCACCACGCATTTCTTCAGGGTGTGCGCGAGGTCGGTGACTTCGAGCCAGGCCGCAGCGCTGCGCGCGCCTGCGTCGGCTTCGCGGTATGGGCCCGAGGCCGCGGAAAAATCCAGCAGCAGCGGCGGCAGGCTCTTGTCCTCCGGCGGCTTGCGCCGTACCGGCACATGCTGGGCCCAGCGCTCGAGCCAGCGCTGAATCTGCGCCAGCTGCTTTTGCTGCTGCTCGTCGGGGTTGGCAAGCGAGAACAGCAGCGCGCGCACGTATACCTCGGCGCAGCTGGTGTCGACTTTTCTGACTGAGTCCGCCACCGGCGTGACCGTCTGGCCGGCCTCCTCGGCGCGCAGATAGAGTTGATGCAGGGCCGGCCAGTAAGCGTCGGGGATATCATGGTAGGTGCGGTAGTGGTCGAACATGGCCGACGCCAGGCAATCCATGCCGCGCTGGCACAGGAGCGAAATCTGGCTGCCAGGCGTGTCCGCGTCCGCCCCCTGCAGGCAGTGCTGGTAGCCGAACAGCAGTTCCTGCCACAGGTCCACCACCTGCGCGAACATGCCGCGCTCCACCTTGGTCAGCGGCATGGGTTTGCCCGCCAGCTTCTTGATCTGCTCCGCCTGCACGAAATAGATCGCCTCGCGCAGCGTCTCCAGCACCTTGAGCCGTTCGGCCGCGGCCAGCTGGCAGCGGTTGAGCTGGCGCAGCTGGTCCAGCAGGCGTATCTGCGAGGGCGCGACATTGACCAGCGGCAGCTCGGCCAGCCAGGCGGCGCAGCTCGCGGCGTCCTTGAACTCCGGCTTGGCGTCGGCAGAGAATTCGGGTGGATTGAATTCGGTCATGGTTGCGTCAGATTGCCATGATGGCGCTCATTCTGCCACTGCTTGCAGCAACTTGCGCAGGGACCGTTCCAGGGCGGCGCGTCCGGGCGCGCGCGCAAGCCCCGCGCGCAGCGGCTCGCTCCAGACCGAGCCGGGAAAATGCCGGTCGTCGGGAAAGCGCGCGATCACATGCCAGTGCAGGTGCGGGACCTTGTTGCCCAGGCTGGCCAGATTGATCTTGGCCGGCCGCAGCAGCTCGCGTAAAGCCTGCTCCACCGCAAACACCACGTGCATCAGTTTTTGCCTGGTCGCCATATCCAGATCGGTCATTTCGCCCACATGCCGGTTGAGAATGACGCGGCAGAGTCCGGGATAGTCGCGGTCAGCGACCAGGACCACGCGGCACAATTCGTCCTGCCACAGCGTATCCCCGCCGGCAGAATCGCACAATTCACACGGCGGGTTTGCCAATTTTTTCACGCCGCCACCGGGCCTTTGGCGCTGGATGTGAAGTTATTCACGCGGGCCTCAGAGCAGCACGCGCTCGATCCCGCCCTGGTTCGCCTTGGCCACGTAGTCCGCCATCCAGTCCGGGCCGAGCAAGTGCCTTGCCATCTCCACCACGATGTAGTCGGCTTCGGTGCCGGCGTCGTCCTTGTAGCGCGCCAGACCCTGCAGGCAGGACGGGCAGGAGGTGAGGATCTTGATCTGGCCGTGAAACTCGCCCTCGGCGCCGCCCGCGCGCAGCGCAGCCGCACCTTTTTTCATTTCCTCTTCCTTGCGAAAGCGCACCTGGGTCGAAATGTCGGGCCGCGTCATGGCCAGCGTACCCGATTCGCCGCAGCAGCGCTCGTTCAGGGCTACCGCGCTGCCCATGAGCTGGTTCACCACTGCGAGCGGCTGGTAGACTTTCATCGGCGTGTGGCAGGGGTCGTGGTACATGTAGCGCACGCCGGCGACGCCCTCCAGCCTGACGTCCTTCTCCAGCAGGTATTCGTGGATGTCGAGCAGGCGGCAGCCGGGGAAGATCTTGTCGAATTCGTATTTCTGCAGCTGATCCATGCAGGTGCCGCAGGACACGATCACGGTCTTGATGTCGAGGTAATTGAGGGTGTTGG